>CAZNXX010000014.1:22531-27002 GCA_964577095.1 uncultured bacterium
CAAATCTACCAGGTCGGCGGCCGGCTGGACCTCTCGCTCATCACGGTTTCCGGCTACATCGACACGACCACGTGTCCGGAGATGGCCGGCGTCATCCAGGATCTGATGCGGCAGAAGAAGGTCCAGATCATCGTGGACCTGGGGCGCGTGACCTACATCAGCAGCGCCGGCTGGGGCGTATTCGTCGGCGAGATCAAGAACATCCGGGAGCAGGGCGGTGACCTGAAATTCGTCCGCATGGTCCCCGAAGTCGCCGAGGTGTTCGAAATGCTCGAGTTTCACAAGATCCTGAACACCTACGAATCGGTGGAGGAGGCGGTCGACGAATTCGACCTGCTCCGGGGCATTGACATCACCGAGACCGAGAAGCAGAATCCGAAGTCCCCGGCCCGCCCGCCGATTCCCGTTTCCATCGAGAAGCCGCCCGTGCCGCCCGGTCTGCATGGAAAACGGTCGGCCCCGGACGCGGAAGACGAACTGTCCTATAAGGATTTTCCCGTCGTCGAACGGATCAAGAAAATCGTCATCGAGAATCCGATGGCCGGGCTCATGGAGATCCGGAGGCGGCTGGGAACGGAAAAGTACGGATATGTCCGGATCGGCCCCCTCCGCCTGTTCTCCCTGCTTCGAACACTGAATCTGGAAACACGGGAGAAACGCCACCGGTTCTACCGCTCCAGGTAATCCGGTCTCCATGGTATACGATTTGCCTTTTTGGATGGGCTAGGACCCGTCCAAATTCTCTTTCGGAAAGGAATCCCGGAATGCGCAGCGCCGTGCACTCTTTGTCCCTTGCAAATAAAGGGGTTACCGCCGTTTTACTCTGCTTTTTTCTGGGGACGTCCGCTGGGCTTCACAGCCAGACCGGCGCCTCCCAGCCCCGCTGGAGCAAATCCGCCAAGTCTCTGACCATTTTTCAGCCAGGGGATGCCGTTCGCATCCGGGTCTGGGAACTGTACCAGGAGCAGGCAACGAACATCAACCTCAACGGCGATTACCCGATCAATCAGTCCGGTTTCATCGTCATGCCGCTTATCGGCGAGGTCAAGGTGCGGGGGCTGACCGTATACGAGCTCATGAGCACGCTCCAGGAGAAGCTCAAGGAATATCTCCATAATCCGTATATCGAGGTGCATCCCCTGATCCGCCTGGTCATGCAGGGATCCTTCAACCGGCCCGGGTCGTACCGCGTGGATCCCGCCAATTCGCTGTGGGACCTGGTGGCGGAAGCCGGCGGGCCGGCGGCGAACGCGGACCTGAGGAAAATGGCCGTCGAGCGGAGCGGGAAGGTCGTGATCAAGGACCTGCTGCAGAGCTTCGAGAACGGGTACTCGCTGGAGGAGGTGGGCATCGAATCCGGGGACCAGATCATCGCGTATCCGAGAGGATCGATCGACATCGCGACCTTGCTCGTGATGCTCAATCTGTTCGCCTCGATGTTCATCCTGTATCTGCGTCTGCGGTACGGCAGTCTTTGATCGACGGTCATCAATAGTCATCACCCGCGCCCGTCCGGGCGCGCGGTCGTATATCAGGAGTGGGAATGGAAGAGTTCTTCGACAGCAACGCCCCGAATCAGGAAAATGTGGATTTGATGAAATTTGTCCGCGGCGTCGTCCGGCGGTGGTGGCTGGTGCTGGCCTGCACCGTCCTCGTCGCGCTGCCCTGGTACGTGTATCTGAAGAAGCAGCCGCCCGTTTTCAAGGCCGACGCCTGGCTGAGTTTCGAGAATGTCTCGGCCGCGGTTTCGGAGAATCTCATCGAGAACCGCATCGCCAAGCTCCGCAGCCGCAGTTTCGCGGAAGAGGTCACGGCGGAGCTGGGCCTGACGCTGAAGATCATCCATACCACGGAGCCCAGGCTCTACCGGCAGGACGTGTTCCGGACATTCTTCACGACCCGGAACCCGGTGCCCGGCCGGTATGAGATGCGATTCCATCCGAACGGAACCGCCGCGGTCTGGTCCGACGTGAAGATGCTCGACAGCGCCCGCGTGGAGCATTTCATCGAGGACACGGTCAGCATCAACGGATTCTCATTCCGCCTGAATCCCGAGGTCGTCCGGCGGCGTCCGCAGGTGGCGTTTCAGATCCAGGACTTCCAGTCCACGGTCGCGCAACTGCAGGCCTCCGAGGACATCATTCCCCAGGGCCGCACCCTGATGCAGATCACCCTGACCGACACCGACCCGTATCTTGCCGCGGAGACGATCAACCGGCTGGCCGAAAAATTCGTGCAGAAGAGCATCGAGATCCAGCGGCGGGCGAGCCGGTTCAGCCGCGAGTATCTCGAAGAACAGATGGCCATCGTCCAGCGCGACCTCAACGACACCGACTATCAGCTCGAAAAATTCCGGGACACCCACATCCAGAACCTGGACGAGGAAAGCCGCGCCATCGTGGCCGAACTCGACCGGAACAGCGACCGGGTCGGGGACCTGACGGTCCAGAAGAAGGATCTGGCCCAGCTGCTCTCCCGGCTGGATCCGGCGAGCCCCGATTTCGAAACCGGCGTCTCCGTGCGCTACATCTACGACCAGATCATCGGATATCCGGTTTTCCGCGGCGACCCGGACATGACCGTGGCCAGTCAGCAGTGGAGGAGCAAGTACGCCGAACTCGACCGGATGGGCAGCGCGCCCGCGCTGAACCCCCGGGTGAAGCAGCTCAACGACGATTTGACCGAAATTCAGTCGACGCTCTTCAATCTCGCCCGCATCAAGCTGACGGCGATCGACCAGCAGATGGCCGGGCTCCAGACCGAGGCGGAAACTCTCCAGAACCAGCTCAGCAAACTGCCCAAGGAGGAGATCAATTACATCCGTCTCAACCGGAAGCGCCGGGCCAACGAGGCCATCCACGAGGCGCTCTCCCGGAACTACAAGGAGGCCCAGATCAACGAGGCCGTGGAGCCGGAGAATATCACCCTCTACGACCGGGCGCTTCCCCCCAGCCGGCCGATCAGCGCGGACAAGCGGAAGAAAATGGGCATGGGCGTCCTGATGGGCCTGTGCCTCGGCATCGGCGCCGCGCTCATGTGGGAGCTGGCGGACAAGCGGATCAAGTCGCGCGACGACATCAAGCGGTACCTGAAGCTCAACATCCTGGGCGTGATTCCCAAGGTCAAGTTCGACACCTACGAGCTTCAGGATTCCGAGAAGGCGAAGAGCATCAGCTCGCAGATCGTGACGCACGACTATTCGCCCACGCCCGTCGGCGAGGCCTACCGGTCCCTGCGGACCAGCATTCTCTTCTCCAAGACCTTCGGGCCGGTGAAGTCGATGGTGATCAGCAGCGTGGCGCCCGGCGAGGGCAAGTCGTTCACCGCGGCGAACCTGGCCATCACGCTGGCCCAGCAGAAGTCCAGGACCCTGTTGATCGACGCCGATTTCCGGCGCGGCGTCATGCACAACAGCTTCAACTGCCCCAAGAAGCCGGGGCTGACCAATTACCTGACGGGCGTCGCGTCGCTCGAATCGGTTCTGAACGAGACCTACATTCCCAATCTCACGCTGATCACCTGCGGTTCCATGATCCCGAATCCCTCCGAACTGCTCGGCTCGGACAAGATGCAGAAGTTCATCGAGGGAATCACGCAGCGCTACGATTTTGTGATTTTCGACACGCCGCCCCTGTTCGCGGCGTCCGACGCGGTGATCCTGGGCACGCTGGTCGACGGCGTGTCGCTGGTCATCCGCGCGGGCATGACCAGGCGCGACGACGTCCAGCGGAAGATGGAGCTCTTTCAGAACGTGCGCGCCAAGGTGATCGGCGTGATTCTCAACGGCGCCGGGGTGGAAGTCGCGCACGAGGGCTACAGTTACTATGCCTACTGAGACGGCCGGCCTCCGCATACTGATCACGGGGGGCGCCGGGTTCATCGGTTCCCATTTTTCGGAACGGATGCTTTCGCGGGGGCATTCCGTGACCGCCCTCGACAATTTCAACGACTACTATGACCCTGCGGTCAAGCGCCGGAACGTGCGGGCGCTGACGGAACGGGGAGGCGACGCCTACCGGCTGGTCGAGGGCGACATTCTCGACGCCGCAAAGATCAACGCGGTTTTCGCGGAGCGCCGGATCAACGCGGTCGTGCACCTCGCCGCGCGGGCGGGCGTCCGCCCCTCCATCCAGGAACCCGCCCTGTACCAGAGGGTCAACGTCGAGGGCACGGCCAACCTGCTGGAGGCGGCGGTGCGGCACGGCGCCGGCCGGTTCTGCTTCGCGTCCTCCTCCTCGGTGTACGGGGCGAACGCCAAGGTCCCCTTCTCGGAGAGCGACGCCGTGGACGGGCCGCTGTCCCCGTACGCGTCCTCCAAACGGGCGGGCGAACTGCTCGCCTACACCTACCATGCCCTGCACGGCCTGCCGGTGCACTGCCTCCGGTTCTTCACCGTGTACGGCCCCCGCCAGCGGCCGGACATGGCCATACACAAGTTCACGCGCCTGATCGACGAGGGCCGTGAAATCCC
>CAZNXX010000014.1:27102-34017 GCA_964577095.1 uncultured bacterium
GACCTGGACTACGCGCCGAAAACGCCCATCGAGGACGGCATCCGGGCTTTCGTGGACTGGTACAGGGAAACGGCCGGGAAATAGACCGAATCATGCTGCGCGAGAAGGAACTTTTCCTCATCCGCCTGATGAAGCTCACCGACGGGCTGGTCATCGCGGTTTCCTTTGTCGCGGCCTATTTTATCACCCTGTTCATCCGATCCCTGGCCGATTACGGGCCGCTGGCCCACGCCGGAGAAGGACTCCGGGGTTTTCTTAAAATCCATTTCTGGCTGGTCATTGTGACCATTCCGGCGTGGATCCGGCTCATGTCGGCCGACGGCGTCTACGCCAACTTCAGGACCAAGCTCTTCATCGAGACCGGCTGGCGCATCCTGCGGACGGGCGTGGCGGCCCTGTTCGTGCTGGGCAGCGTCGTGTTCCTCCTCAAGCTGGAGATGACGAGCCGCATGTACGTGTCCGTCTTCGCCGTGACCGCCCTGATCGGGCTGTTCGTCTCGAAAGCGGCATGGCGCTGGTTCCTGGACTACATTTCGAGGCAGGGATACAACCTCGTCAACCTCCTGATCGTCGGCACGGGAAAACGGGCGCAGGAATTCATCCGCAATGTGCACGCGCACGCGAACTGGGGGCTGAAAATCGTCGGCCTGGTCGATGACGATCCCAAGCTGCTCGGCAAGACCGTCCTCGACTACCCCGTCATCGGGCGGATACGCGACATCCCCCGCATCCTCCGGGAAAACGTGGTGGACCGGGTCATTTTCGTGGTGCCGCGGCTCTGGCTGAACCGTATCGAGGACGCCATTCTCCACTGCGAGCGCGAGGGCGTCGGGACGGCCGTGTCCGTCGACCTGTTCACGCCCAAGCTCGGAACGCTGTCGATGTCCAGCTTCGCGGGCGTGCCCCTGCTGAATTTTCAGACGACCTCGGCCAAGGAATGGCAGCTGTTCCTCAAGCGCGCCATGGACGTGCTCATCTCGCTGTTCCTCATCCTGCTGATCCTGCCGGTCTTCATTCTGGCCGCGGCCGGAATCGTGATCGACTCGAGGGGCCCGGTGTTCTTCCGGCAGGTCCGGTGCGGCCGGAACGGCCGCCGGTTCACCCTCGTCAAGTTCCGCTCCATGGTGCCCGGAGCGGAGATGCGCCGGCGGGAGCTGGAGAAGCAGAACGAGATGGACGGGCCGGTCTTCAAGATCCGGCGGGATCCGCGGGTCACGGCCTTCGGCCGGTTCATGCGGAAATTCAGCATCGACGAGCTGCCGCAGCTATTCAATGTTCTGCGGGGCGACATGAGCCTCGTCGGGCCGCGGCCCCCGCTGCCGGCCGAGGTGGACATGTACGAGACCTGGCACCGGCGGCGCCTGAGCATGAAACCCGGCATCACGTGCCTCTGGCAGGTGAGCGGCCGGAACCGCATCGATTTCGAGCATTGGATGGAGCTCGACCTTCAGTACATCGATAATTTTTCGCTGTGGCTGGATTTCAAGATTCTGATCCGCACGGTGTTCGTGGTTCTGACGGGGTACGGGGCGGCCTGAACCGCCCCTGTTCCGGAGCGCCGGCCGCCATCCGCTTCGCGGCGACCGTTCCGAAGGCCCGGGAGCGGACGGCAAACCGCCCCGCCGGCCTGTAAAAGGCACAAGGAGGCTTCTTTGAGAATCTGCGTCGTGGGCACGGGATACGTGGGTCTTGTGACCGGCACCTGTTTCTCGGAATTCGGCGTCGACGTCATCTGCGTGGACGCGAATGAGGAGAAAATCCGGACCCTGAACTCGGGGGGCGTTCCGATCTATGAGCCGGGGCTCGACGCCCTGATCAGCCGGAACGTCAAGGAGGGCCGGCTGACCTTCACCACGGACCTGCGGTCCGCCGTGGAACGGTCGCTGGTGGTCTTCATCGCGGTCGGCACGCCGCCCAAGGCAGACGGGTCGGCCGACCTGCAGTACATCGAGCAGGTGGCCCGCGGCATTGCCGAGTCGATGAACGGGTACAAGGTGGTGGTGAACAAGAGCACGGTGCCGGTGGGCACGGGCCGCCGGGTCAAGGACATCATCACCCGGCACCAGAAGGAGCCCCACCGGTTCAGCGTGTGCTCGAACCCCGAATTCCTGCGCGAAGGGTCGGCGATCGAGGATTTCATGCGGCCCGACCGAGTGGTCATCGGCGCCGAGGACGCGGAAGCCGTTGCCATCATGAAGGACCTGTATTCGCCGCTGTACCTCATCGAAACCCCTTTCGTCATCACCAACCTCGAAACCGCAGAACTCGTCAAATACGCGTCCAACGCCTTCCTGGCCGTGAAAATCTCGTTCATCAACGAGATGGCCGCGCTTTGCGACCGCGTGGGCGCGGACGTGCACCACGTGGCCAAGGGCATGGGCCTGGACCGCCGCATCGGCCCCAAGTTCCTGCATCCGGGCCCGGGATACGGCGGATCGTGCTTTCCGAAGGACACGCTGGCCCTGGTCGAGGTCGGGAAAGGCGCGGGCCTGGAGCTGAAAATCGTCCGGTCGGCGGTCGACGTGAACGCCCGCCAGCGGGAAATCGCGTTCGACAAGATCCGGCAGGCCGCGGGGGACCTCCGGGGGAAGACCGTCGCCCTGCTCGGGCTTTCCTTC
The DNA here is from genome assembly GCA_964577095.1 of uncultured bacterium. Lineage (GTDB taxonomy): Bacteria > Zhuqueibacterota > QNDG01 > QNDG01 > DTFT01 > JAFGAX01. The sequence continues at coordinate 29,721 of CAZNXX010000014.1, forward strand.
AAGCCCAACACCGACGACATGCGCGACGCGCCGTCCGTCGACATCATCCGGAAACTGCAGGAGGCGGGGGCCTCGGTGCGCGTCTATGACCCGGTGGCGCACGCGGAGGCGGCGAAGGTACTCCAGGGCGTGACCTACTGCAGGGACGCGTACGACGCCGCTGCGGGCGCTGATTGCCTGGTCTTCATGACCGAGTGGAACCAGTTCCGCAACCTCGAGATCCTGAAGATCCGGGAGGCCATGAAGACTCCCGCAGTCGCGGACCTGCGGAACATCTACGAACCGAAAAAGATGCGCGAGGCGGGCTTTCAATACGTCGCCATGGGGCGGTGACTCCATGCGCATCCTCATGATCGCTCCGGAACCTATTTTCGAGCCGCGGGGCACTCCGCTTTCGGTGGTCGGGCGGCTCAAGGCCTACTCGGACCTGGGGCACGAAGTCGATCTGCTCACGTATTCCATGGGCGCGGACGTCCGACTGCCCTCCGTGCGGATCCACCGCGTGGCCGCGATTCCCGGGATCCGCCGGGTGAAGATCGGGCCCTCTCTCGCCAAGCTCCCGCTCGATTTTCTGCTGGCCGTGAAATCCCTCGCCTGGGCCTCCCGGCGCAGGCACGATCTCATCCACACGCACGAGGAAGCAGGACTCTGGGGCGTCTGGCTGTCGCGCTGGTTCGGCATTCCACACGTGTACGACATGCATTCCAGCCTGCCGCAGCAGCTGGGCAATTTCCAGTTTTCCCGCTCCCGGCCGCTCGTCCGGGCCTTCGAGGCCGTGGAGGACTGGGTTCTGGCGCACGCGGACGCGGTCATTCCCATCTGCCCGGACCTCGCCGGCCACGTCCGGAAGAAGTTTCCGGAAAAGAATTCCCTGATGATCGAGAACGTCGTGGACTACGGCATGGTATTCGGCGAAGAGGACAAGTCTTCGGCCGTTCGAAAGACGCTGGGAAAAGGACCGGTCGTCCTGTACACCGGCACCTTCGAGCCGTACCAGGGGCTGGACCTGCTCGTGGAATCCGCTGTGCCGGTCGTCCGGAAAATGCCGCAGGCACGCTTTCTCATGGTCGGCGGGCACCCGGACCAGGTGGCGTCCGTCCAAAAGTCCGTCGCCGACCGGGGGCTGTCCGGCGCCTTCACGTTCACAGGCCAGGTGAAGCCGCAGGAAGTCAACAGCTACATCCGGTGCGCCGACGTGCTGGTCTCACCGCGCACGCGCGGGACGAACACGCCGCTCAAACTCTACGCCTATCTGCGGTCCGGGGTGCCCATGGTGGCGACCCGGCTGTGGACACACACCCAGGTCTTGGATGACCGCGTAGCCGTGCTGACCGATCCGGACCCGGCAGCCTTCGGCGCCGGCATCGTCCGCCTGCTCAGGGACCGGTCCCTGGCCGGCCGCATCGGCCGGGCCGCGGTCCGGCTGGCCGACGCAAAATACAGCTACCGGGTCTATCTGGAGAAACTCAGCCGCGCGGCCGATTCGGCGTATGCGAACAGGGACGGCCGCCGTGTGCGGAATTAGCGGCATCGTTCATTCCGATCCGTCGCGGCCGGTCGATCCGGCCGTGCTCCTGGATATGTGCGACGCGATCCGGCACCGGGGGCCGGACGACGAAGGCGTCGCCGTGTTCGGCCCCGCGGGAATCGGCATGCGCCGGCTCTCCATCATCGACCTCCGCACCGGGCATCAGCCGCTGTCCAACGAGGACGGATCGGTCACGGTCGTCTTCAACGGCGAAATCTACAACTTTCGCGAGCTCCGCGCCGAACTCGTGAAATCCGGGCACCGGTTTCGCACGGAGAGCGACACGGAAACCATCGTGCACGGGTACGAGGAGTGGGGCGAGGACGTGTGCGGCCGGCTCAACGGCATATTCGCCTTCGCCCTGTGGGACAATAACCGGAAGCGGCTTCTGCTCGGCCGGGACCACCTCGGGGTCAAGCCCCTGTACGTGTACCGCGACCCCGAAAAACTGGTGTTCGCGTCCGAGATCAAGGCCATTCTCCGGTGCCCGGGCATCAAGCGGACCCTGGATCCCGACGCGTTGAACGCATACCTGACCTTCGAATACGTGCCATCGCCGCAGAGCATTTTCCGGGAAATCCGCAAGCTGGAGCCCGGGCACTGGATGACGGTCGTCGACGGCGGCGTCCGCACGGGCCGGTACTGGTCCGGAATCCCGCAACCCGCGGCCTGGACCGAAGCGGAGGCGGCGGAGCGCCTGCGCCACCTGGTGCACGACGCGGTCCGGCTCCAGCTGGTTTCGGATGTGCCCCTGGGCGCGTTTCTTTCCGGCGGCGTCGACTCGTCCATCATGGTGTCCCGGATGGCGGCCTGCATGGACAGGCCGGTCAAGACGTTCTCCATCGGGTTCAGGGAGTCCTCGTACAACGAGTTGAAATACGCCCGCGCCGTGGCCGCGAAGTACGGCACCGAGCACCGCGAGCTCGTCATCGAGCCGAAGGCCCTTGATCTCACCGAGACGCTGATCCGCCAGTTCGACGAACCGTTCGGGGATTTTTCGATTTTCCCCACCTACCTGGTCTCGAGGATGGCGCGGGAGGATGTCACGGTCGTGCTGTCGGGGGACGGCGGGGACGAGCTGTTCGCGGGATACGACACCTACCGGGCGCACCGTTTCGACCGCCGGTTCTACCACCGTCTCCCGAAGGTTGTGAAACGCGGCCTGCTCGACCGGCTCGCGCGGTCCCTGCCGCCCACGGAGAGCAAAAAAGGGCCGGTCAACAGCTTCAAGCGGTTCGTGCAGGGCACCTGGCTGCCGAAGGAGCTGATGCACGGCCGATGGATGGTGTTCCTGTCCGAAGCCGAGCGCCGCGCCCTGTTCACAGACGGCGCGTTCGCGTCCCTGTCCGCCGAGACGCCCTATGAGTCCCTGCTCCGGTTCGGCCGGGAGGCGGGGAGCGCGGAGGACACGGCGAAAACGGGGTATGTGGACGTCAAGACGTACCTTCCGGACGACATTCTCGTGAAGGTCGACCGGATGTCCATGGCGGTTTCCCTGGAGGCCCGGGTGCCCTATCTGGACCACCGGATCGTGGAATTCGCGATGTCCCTCCCGCCGGAGCTGAAGATGAAGGGATTCAGGACCAAATACATTCTCAAAAAAGCTTTCTGGGACGACCTGCCGCCTGAGGTGCAGAACCGCGGCAAGCAGGGTTTTTCCATCCCCATCAAGAACTGGATCCGCAACGAACTGAAGCCCATGATGCTCGACCTTCTGTCCGAGGAGCGGATCCGCAGGCAGGGGCTGTTTCGGCCGGAATTCGTTTCCGGTCTGGTGCGGGAGCACATGGACGGAGTCGAGAACCACAGCCACAAGCTGTGGGCCCTCATGGTGTTCGAGCAGTGGTTCGACCTTTACGCCGGGAGCACGCATGCCTGATCCGAATCAAACGGGACGCGCCGAGACCATCGAAGCCGTCCGCCGGTACTGGAACGAGCGCATTCACGACCTGGAAATCGTCCGTCACCCTGTCGGGACGCCGGGATTTTTCGAGGACCTGGATGCCTATCGTTTCGAGAAGCTTCATTACCTGCCGCGGCTCGTGAATTTTGCCGGGTTCCGGGGGAAAACCCTGCTGGAAGTCGGATGCGGCGCTGGAATCGACCTGGCCCGTTTCTCGGCCGGAGGGGCCCTGTGCACGGGCGTGGATCTGTCGCAGACCGCGGTCGACCTGGCGCGCCGGAATCTCGGCCAGCGCGGGCTCTCCGCGGACCTCCGCGTCATGAACGCCGAGGCGCTGGAATTCCCGGACGGGACTTTCGACGTGGTGTACGGCCATGGCGTGATTCAGTACACGGCCGACGCCCGGGCCCTGATCGCAGAGGCCCGCAGGGTGCTGAAACCGGGCGGTCTTTTTATCTCCATGGTCTACAACCGCGGGGGCTGGCTCGCCCTGATGTCGAAACGGTTTCACGTGCCCCTGGAGCACGAGGACGCGCCCGTGCTGAACAAATACACCATCCGAGAATACCGGGACCTGCTGTCCGGCTTCTCGAAGGTCGACATCGTGCCGGAGCGCTTCCCGGTCCGCTCGAAACTGCACCAGAAGGGGCTCAAGGCGTTTCTCTTCAACACCGTTTTCGTCGGCGCGTTCAACGCCGTCCCCAGGCCCCTGGTCCGGAAGTACGGGTGGCATCTGATGGGGTTTGCCGTGAAATAAGGTTCCGAATTCCGGGTTTACAGACGGTTCCGAGTTCTGAGTTCCGAGTTCCGAGTTGAAAAGCAAAGGCCATGTGCTGCTGTTAACCCGGAACCCGGAACCCGGAACC
>CAZNXX010000015.1:0-5258 GCA_964577095.1 uncultured bacterium
GCGCGGCCCGCATCGTGAAAGGCATCCGGGCGGTGCTCAACGGCATGCGCGAGAAATCGCCCGAGGCCGTCATCATCCTCACGGCCGTTTTCCCGCGCAACGACCATCCGTATGCCATGCCGGTGATCGACCGCATCAATGCCGCCCTGCCCGGCCTGGCGGACGGCAGGACGATCCGGTTCCTCAACGTGAACGACCGGCTGGCGGATGCTGACGGCCGGCTGTTCGATGGCATGATGGACCCGGACAAACTGCATCCAGCGCTCCCGGCCTATCAGGTCTGGGCCGACGGCCTGAAGCCGATCCTCACCGAACTGCTCGGCCCGCCTGCGGCTGAGGACCACGCGCCGCCCGCGACCGGGAATCCGGGGCTTTAAAACGGTTCCGGGTTCCGTGTTCCGTGTTCCGGGTTTAAAGGGAGCTGTAGGTCCGATATGCCGAGCGCTTCCCAGCGAGGCTAGCGGACAAATCCATGAAAATGTCCGAAAGCCTCGTCCGCTTCGCGGTCTCGGCATTTCGGACCTGCAACCATTAGAAACCATCCACAGTCAAAACGGACTGGTTCCTCACCGCTCCGTTCCGGATGAAACGCGACCAAGCCTGAAAGGCGTCCATGGATCGAGTCCAAAAACATTTCGAGGAAGAAGCGGCTGAATTCGACGGCATCATCCTGCGCCTCATCCCGCGCTACGCAGAGATGGTGGACGCTTTGGTTTCCGCTCTGCCCTTCGAACCCGGCCGGCCCATCCGGGTGACGGACCTGGGCTGCGGCACCGGCTCGGTCGCGGCGCGTGTTCTGAAGAGCTTTCCGAACGCGTCAATCACTTGCGTGGATATCGCGGCCAATATGCTCGAAATGGCGAAGGGTAAATTGTCCGGGAACCCGGCCGTTCGGTTCGTGCAGGCCGATTTCAACCGGTTCGAGTTCGACGGGCCGCAGGACGCCGTCGTCTCATCCCTCGCCCTGCACCACCTGGTCTCGGACGGGGACAAGCGGGACTTCACCCGAAATATTTTCGGGTCTCTCTCCGCCGGAGGGGTTTTCTGGAACGCGGACGTTGTCCTGGCTTCAAGCGAAAACCTCCAGAACCGTTACATGGAAAAATGGAAAACCTTCATGCGTCAGAGCGTCTCTCCGGATGAAATCGAAAACAAGTGGCTGCCCAAGTACCGCGAGGAGGACAGGCCGGCTCGGCTGACCGACCAGCTGGAATGGCTGAAAGACATCGGGTTCTCGGATGTGGACGTGGTCTGGAAGTATTACAATTACGCGGTGTACGGCGGCACGAAACCCGCGGCCCGCGCCTGACGCGGATCCGCCCGCTCCTGGAGAAAAGACTGTGACCGACTGGAATCCGGACACCTACATGAAATTCGGGAGTGAACGCACCCGTCCTTCGATCGATCTGGTCGGGAGGATAGCACTTGCGGATCCCGCGTCGATCGTGGACATCGGATGCGGCCCGGGCAACAGCACGCGGGTTTTAAGGGAACGATGGCCGAAGGCGGCCATTCTCGGCCTGGACAGTTCGCCGCAGATGATCGAGAAAGCGGTGAGTACGTATTCAGGAGAAAAGTGGCTGCTGGCCGACGCGGCGTCCTGGGCCCCCGACGACCGATACGACCTGATCTTTTCGAACGCCACGTTGCAGTGGATACCCGATCACGACGCCCTGATCGTCCGGCTTTTCGAGCGGGTGGCCCGCGGCGGCGCCCTGGCCGTTCAGGTGCCGGCCAACAGCGGCTCTCCCCTGCACCAGGCCCTTCTCCGCACGGCCCGTTCCCCTCAGTGGCGGAAAGCCACGGCCGGGTGTGAAGACCTGATCACCTACCAGGACGCGGATTTCTACTACGACTGCCTCTCCAGGCTGACGGGACGGGTGGACATCTGGGAGACCACGTATTTCCACGTCATGGGATCCAGGCGCGATCTCGTGGAATGGTATGCCAGCACCGGACTCCGGCCTTATCTTGAAAAACTGGCGGGCGATCCGGAGCGGGAGGCCTTCAAGGGAACATTGCTGGAGGAATGCGAATCCGGCTACCCCCTCCGCTGCGACGGCCGCGTCCTGTTCCCGTTCAAACGTCTGTTTTTAATCGCGTACAGGGACTGATCCGGCCAGGGGAGGCGCTGCCGGCCGGTGGTGCGTCCAACATTCCCCCGGCCGGCAGGTTCAGGCTTTGCCGGTCAGCCCCCCTAAAAAAACCTTGCTATTGCGCCGTTTATTTGATATATTACTTAACCCTTCCATGCATCCATTTTCCGGAGTCCCTCATGACAAGAAAGCTTGCCACCGCTGTCGCGTGCATCCTGTTTCTCGCCGTGTGTTCGCCGGTCTAATCTGCCCCCAATCTGGCCCGAACCGACCCGGCGACTTTTGTGACGGACGTGTCCGCCGTGCTGAACGGGTATGCCTCCGTCATCTATGAGGACCATTGCCAGGTCGTGTTCCAAGTGGGGCCGGATCCCGAAGAACTCACCCAGTATTGCACGGCCGCGGAAAGTCCGCTGGACGGCCCCTCTGACGGCCAGTATTTTTCATATACTCTTACGGGCCTGAAGCCCGGAAAGACCTACTATTACAGGATCTCCGTCCTCGCCCCGTCCGGACCGTACCTTTTATACGGTTCCGAGGAAAGTTTCACCACTGACGCGTCGCTCTCGGTCGGCCTTGCCGCATTCTCCGGCCGGGTCGCGGCCGGCGGCATCCTCCTGACCTGGGCCACGGAATCGGAGTGCGGCAACCTCGGATTCGGCATAGACCGCAGGGAGGAATCCTCTTCCGAATGGACGGCCCTGTCCGATTACACGCGAAATCCATCCCTGGCGGGACGCGGCGACGCCTCTGCGCGGACGGAGTACCGCTACCTCGACTTCACGGCCATGCCCGGCCATTGTTACGAATACCGCATTTCAGACACGGACACGGACGACAGAACCACGGTCCGGCACGAGATCCGGGTCGTTTATGCCAAAACCGTTCTGCCCGCCGAGACCCGGCTGTCCCCCGCGTATCCCAATCCCTTCAATCCTGAAACCCGATTGTCCTTCAGCATTACGGATGATTCCGATGTCTCCCTCTCGGTACTGGATTCGAACGGACGAATCGTCCGTCAGCTGATTTCCAAAGCCGCGAAAAAGGCAGGCACGTACAATTTCGTTTGGAACGCGGCGGATGACGCCGGGCTTCCGGTCCCCGCGGGTGTATACATGATTCTCCTGCAGGCCGGCGGTCTGGTTCAATCGCAGAAAGTGCTTTACCTGAAATAACCGGCTGTGCTCCGACTATTCGATTGACGAGTCGAAACGGCGGCCTGCGGGGCCGCCGTTTTACGTTTCAGACCCGGACCCGGCGATTTGACTGCGGACTGTTGAAGGCGCACCGGTTCTTCAACTCGACGCGAGCCCCTGACCTGATCGGAGAAGAACCATGCCCCCATCCGGCGCTCCCCTCACCCCCTTCCCCCGCATGCTGTCCCTCACCGTGACGAACGCCTGCAATCTCAGATGCCGCATGTGCGGCCAGTGGAGCGAGGAAGGGTATATGCGAAGCAGGAGCAGCGGGGCCGAAACGAAGACATCCCGGGTCATGGCCCTAAACGACTGGAAACACGTGGTGGACGAGGCCGCTTCAGCAGGACTGGGCTCTGTCCTGATCCGGGGCGGGGAGCCGTTTCTGCTGCCGGGCCTGATGGATCTATTGGAGTATATCCGGGGAAAGGGCCTGTTCACGTCCATCGACACGAACGGAACCCGGCTCGCGGATTTCGCGGAAGATCTGGTCCGCGTCGGCCGCGTCCACATCACGGTTTCCGTGGACGGCCCCCCGGACACGCACGAGAAAGTCCGCGGTGTTCCGGGCTGTTTCAGCCGGATCGAGGAGGGGCTCCTCCGGCTCGCCGAACTGGAGCAAAAGGCCGGAATCCGGATCAGCCGTTCGATCTGCTTCACCGTGAGCCCCTGGTCCGTGGCCGGGCTGGGATCGATGCCTGACACGGCCCGACGACTGGGAATCGGGACCCTGGTGATGGTCCCGTATTATTTCGTTCCTTCAGCCGTGGGCGCGGCTTATGAAAAGGAGATGGCGGAAAAACTGGGAGTCAAGGCGTTGTCGTGGCAGGGCTTCAGGCACGACGTATCCGGCGTGGACTTCGGCTTGTTTCTGGAACAGCTCCGCCTGTACCGCGCGAACCTGGGCGGCATACGCGACTACCCGTATATGCCCCTGACCGAGAATCAGTACCGCACCTGGTTTTCGGATGCCGTGACCCCGGTCGGTCCCCCGGATTGCGCGAATTCGGAAAGACTGCTCGATATTCAGCCGGGTGGTGAGGCGAATTTCTGCGTGGATTTTCCGGATTATCAAATCGGGAACGTTCTGGATTCAACCCTCAGGGATCTCTGGAACGGCGAAAGAGCGGCCCGCTTCAGGGCACTCCGGAGAGAAGCCCCTTTCGCGGTCTGCCACAGGTGCGGGGCAAAGCATATGTCGGAGACACGGGAAGATTAAGAATGGTTCGTTTTTTGCTCATATAAGTGAACAGCGGAATAGCCGGCCAAAAAGCCTTATGGTAATGAGGTATCAGCCGTATATATAATCAATTACAAGTTGGTTGCAAAATGGCAGACGAAAACAGCCTGTTTCACGGAAAACCAGATCGATACAACCCATTGAAATCATTTAAAATGGATGGAGGCAGCCGGACCGAAGAACGTATGACAAGGGGATAGAGGAATCAGAAATGGAATTGCCCGTTCACGGCGTGGTTTTCGGGACCCGACCGGTGACCGGGGGTTCTGAAATGTTCTGAAAACCTTGAAAGGGAGGTATGCCATGAGCCTGTTCATCTGCGCGGTCTGCGGCCACGTCGAGTTCGGAGGAGCTCCGGACAAATGTCCGGTTTGCTTCGCCCCCCAGGAAAAATTCACCCAGAACGACAAGCACTTCTCCGAGAACACCTCGAAACACGCCGAGGGCGCGGACAAGCACAGCCCGGTGATCTCCGTGACGAAAACATGCGGACTGGTCCCGGAGAATCCGTGCGTGGATGTCACGGTCCGCATCGGCAAAGTGCTTCATCCCATGGAGCCTGCCCACCGGATCACCTGGATCGACTGTTACGTCGATAAGCTGTTCGTCACCCGGGTGTTCCTGACTCCGTACGTGAATCCGGTCACCTGCTTTCATCTGAAGGCCCAGGGATCCCTGGTCCGGATCGTGGAGAACTGCAACCTGCACGGGAGCTGGATGGCGGAA
>CAZNXX010000015.1:5358-32701 GCA_964577095.1 uncultured bacterium
ATCCCTGGTCCGGATCGTGGAGAACTGCAACCTGCACGGGAGCTGGATGGCGGAAAAAGGGTTGTGAGGAGAAAATCCCGGTAGCCGCAACCTTCAATAATCAACAAATATAACCGCTTGGTCCGCTCTGCGGACCTTCAGGTTGCGTAAAATGAAACGCGGCCTACCTTCAATTGTAAAAGAATAAAATCGATTGGTCCCGCGCAGCGGGAAAGGCCGCGGCTACCGGACTGTTGAAATCCAAAAAAATCTTGGTAGCCGCAACCTTCAGGTTGCGCTTATAGAAACGCAGGCTAAAGCCTGCGGCTACCCGATCATTTCCGGATTGCCTGAAATCCCGATCGACCCGTTCCCTGACCGCTACGGCCGCTCCACCAGTTTTTCGATCTCCTGTCGCACCGCGTCCCTCAATTCCTCGGCGGACAGATTTCGTATTGTTTCCGCAGGGAAGGGCGGCCCGAACCGTATCTTGACCCGCGTCGGCCGGATGATTCTGGAATGCTTGGGTTTCAGGCTGTACAGGCCGGACAATCCGACGGGCACAATATCCGCGCCCGTCTGTTTGGCCATGACGAAAGGCATGCGCTTGAAGGGAAGCATGCGGCCGTCTTTCGTTCGGCCTCCCTCCGGCAGAATCACCAGCGACCGGCCGCCCGTCAGCAGACCGCCGGCCTCCTCCAGGCTCCTCGCCGATGCCCTCACATTCTCCCTGCGGATGGGGATGTTGCCCAGCCGGCGTATCACCCATCCGTACAACGGCCAGGAGAAATGCTCCGCCGCCTCCACGCCGCGGAAGGGAACGGGGATGTATCCCTCGAGCAGGGGCACGTCGAAAGCGCTGACATGGTTCGCCATGAAAACAGATGTCCGGCCAGGAACGACATGCTCCAGCCCCTCCGCGTCGACCCGTATGGACAGGGCGGCCAGGAGAAACCGGCAGGCTTTTTTCAGAAACCGGTCCGTCGCCTCCGGCGGGGCGATCAGGCTGATGAGCAGGGCGACGGACAGAATGATCCCGACCAGGATGAGGCCCGCGATCCAGACATAAAGGGAGACCAGGAGAGCCGCGATCGACGAAAGGGCCTTCACGGCACGAACACCTCGACGGCCCCGGGAAGGCATTCGATGGTGACGGGCGTGGATCCCGTCAGTTCCCCGTCCGGCGTGAGCACCTTGGGCGCGTCCGTCTCGATACGGATCCGCGACGCGGTGAACGATTCCACCTGCGGCAGGCGGACATGCTCGCCCGTGAAAATCTTCGGGAAAGCGGCGATCAATTGCCTGCGGGTCATCGGACCGAGAATGGTCACGTCGAGAAGCCCGTCGTCGAGCCGCGCGGCGGGCGCCATGAAAAAATTGGACGTGTAGCGGGTGTTCGACACTTCCACGAACAGGCTCTCCCGCTCCAGGGTTTTCCCGTCCGCGGTCAGCGTCATTCGGAACGTCTTCAGCGCCGCCATGCGGTGGAACACGCCCAGCGTGTACGACAGGTTGCCGATCCATTTCAGCTTCGAGGCCGTCTGAACCACGTCCGCGACGAATCCCAGCCCGACGATGTTGAGCCACCGGGTTTCGCTGTCCCCGCACCGGTACAGGCCGGCGTCGAGCGGCTTTGTCTTTCGCGCGGCGATCACGTCCACGGCTTTCTCCCAGCCCATGGTCTTCAGGTCCAGGTCGCGGGCGAAGGCGTTCCCCGTGCCCACGGGTATGACGCCCATGGGGATTCGCCGGCCGGACCGGTTCCCGAAATAGCCGTTGACGGTCTCGAAAAGGGTGCCGTCACCGCCCGCCGCGGCCAGCCCGTCATACCGGGTGAAATCAGCCTCGCGGACGATTTCCGCCGCGTGACCCGGATGCCCGGTGACCCTCAGGTCGGTTTCGTGCCCCTGGCCGGCAAAACGCTTCCGCACGGGCTCGATCCACTTTCCCGCCCTGCCGTGACCGGCATGCGGATTGAACACCAGGAGCAGTTTCATGCGATCCTCTCGGTTGGTCCGATCACAAGTTACGAAAGGCCGGCGACCGGGTCAAGCGGCAAAATCCCCTTGATTTTACGGAAATCCATCCGGATATTGGATGCAGGCCGGATCCCGCTCCGGCGAAGAATCCCCCGACACCCATCCCCATTCGGAAGGAGACGCATCATGAAGAAGAACATGGGCCCCACGGATAAAATACTGCGTCTGATCGGCGCCGCCCTGCTCGTGATCCTGATCGCGGCCAAGGTCGTGACCGGCGGCCTGGCCTGGGTGTTTGCGGCCATCGCCGTGATGTTCGCGGTCACATCCGCGATCGGATTCTGCCCGCTGTACGTGCCCTTCGGCATCTCCACCTGCCCGGCCGGGAAGAAGAAATAAACCGGCCTGCCTGCACGGCCTTCCGGCGGGAGAGAGCCTCGACTTGAAAATAATCCTCCCCACAACCCTCTCCGGCGCCCCCGGACGGAAAGGCCGCGGCCGCGCCGGATTGGCCGCGACCGCCGGCCTGGCCGCCCTCCTGTTCCTGCATTCCTCCAGCCTGTCCGCGGCTTTGGTCGATTCCTGCGTGTCCGGCCTGTTCCGGCCGGACCGGCCGCACGCCCTCATCCCGGACGTAACGGACGGTTACGGCGTGGTGTTCCGCGACCTCACGGGCGACCGGAAGCCCGATCTCTTCATCGTCTGCTTCAGGTCCCTGAACCGCCTGCTCGTGAACCAGGGGCCGGATTCCGCTTTCACGGACGCGACCATACAGTCCAGGCTCGGCGGGAACCTGTCGCCGCGCGGCATACGCAACCTGGAACTCGGCGCACTGGCCGCGGACCTGGACAACACGGGCCGGCCGGACCTCGTGGTCACCGGCTGGACCGGCACGACGCGCCTGTATCGGAACGAGGGCCGCGGCGTGTTCCGCGACAGGACCGGGGACCTCCATCTCCCCCCGGGCATGGACGCCAACGCGTGCGCGGCCGCGGACGCGGACAATGACGGCAGGCTCGACCTGTTCTTCACGGACGAGCACGGCACCAATCGGCTGATGCTGAACCGGGGAAACGGTTCTTTCGCTGAAGCCGGACCGGAATGCGGCCTGGCGTCGGCAGGCGGAAGCCAGGGCGCGGCTTTCTGCGACGCGGACCGCGACGGGGACATGGATCTCGCGGTGGCGAACTGGTTCAGGCCCGCGGACCTGTACCGGAACGACGGACGGGGGCGCTTCACCCGGTTGGACCCCGGCCCGGACGCGTTCCGCAGTCCCTCGCGGACGAACGGCGTCCTGTTCGCGGACACGGACAATGACGGAAAGCCGGACCTGCTGTTATCGGACCGGGACGGCGGCGTCCGCCTGCTGAAAAACAGCATCCGTCCCGGCGATCCGGCCTGGACCTTCGAGGACGTCACGGCCCGTTCCGGCCTGACCCTCGGCCGGCCCGCCTACGGGCTCGCAGCCGCCGACCTGGACCAGGACGGCTGGCTTGACCTGCTGGTGACGTGCATCGGGCCGGATGTCTGCTTCCTCAACAACGGGGACGGCACCTTCAGGCCCGCCGCGGAGGAGCGCCTGCCGGCCGGCGGATCCCGGGGGTACAGCACGGGCGCCGCGACCGCGGACTGGGACGGAGACGGCGACCTGGACTTCTGCGTCGCGAACAAGGACACCTTCGCCTGGCTGTTCACCAATCCGTCCATCAACGGCCGGTGGCTCGCCGTGCGGGCGCACGGCGTGCGGTCGAACCGCGACGCGGTCGGAACCCGCGTGGAACTGTTCCGACATCCGTCCGCGGTCGGTGGGACGGCTTTTTCGGATTCCCTGTTCCTGGCCGTCCGGGATGTGTCCGCGGGCGGCGGGTATCTCTCCGCGTCCGATCCGACCGCGCATTTCGGCCTGCCGTCCGACGGCCCGGTGGACATCCGCGTCGTGTTCCCCTCGGGCCGGACCGTGACCCGCACCGGGCTCAGGCCGGGCCGCGCCTATGGCGTGAACGAATACCCCAAAACGGAACGGTCCCTCATCCGAGCCGGCCGATGGCTGTCCCGGGCCGCCGGAGAACCGGAATCGCGTCTGCGGGCCGGGCTCCTGGCCGGTTTCCTCCTGTGCGCGGCCGGCACGCTGGCCGCGGGAAGACGCCGATGGGGCTGGGCCGCGGCCGGGACCTGGGGCGTCATCGCCGCGTTCTCGCTGATCGCCCTGGCCGGCGCGCTGATCCGGAACCGGGTCGGCGCGACATCGGCCCTGCTCGCGGCCGCCTGCGCCGCCCTGGCCTTCTCGGCCGCGGCCGCCCTGATTTCGGAGCGCGCGGCGAAACTCCGCCGCATGCGTCAGACGGTCCGCTCCGTCCTGGTCCGGCTGAGCCGGAGCCTGTTCCGCATCCACGACGATACGAAGCTGTTCGAAACCGTGGTCGACACCCTCTCGGCCCATTCGGGTTCGGAAGTCTGCTCCTTCATTCTGCTGGACGGCCGGGGCGGCGCCGTGAAAAAAACGGTCAGCCGGGGCAGGGACCTGCGGCCCGCGGCGCTGAACCGGATCCGGAACCGGTCCGCCTGGATCGAGGCGCTCGGCCGGGACGCCTTCATCCGGCGGCGCGGCCGGCCGAGCCTGTCCGCTTTCTTCGACGCCGCGTCCGCGGACTGGCTGGTGGCCGTGCGCGGCGAGAACCGGCTGTTCGGGGGCCTGGCCCTGGGATCCGGGGTTTCGGCCGACGACATGCCGGTGATCGTGACCGTGGCGAATCAGATGGCCGCGGCCCTCGAAAACAACGCCGCGATACGCCGCTCGAACGCCATGGTCCGCAGGCTGACCGAGGCCAAGGTGCGCGAGAAGGTCATGGCCGACCTGGAACGGACCAACCGGTCGCTCGCCGACAGGAACGGCCGTCTGCGGCGGCTGGTCGCCGAGGTCCGCGACGCGCAGGACCGGCTCATCCAGTCCGAGAAGATGGCGTCCCTCGGGAAGCTGGTGGCCGGGATTTCGCATGAGCTGAACAATCCCGTGGGGTTCATCTACGCGAATGTGCGGCAGCTCAGGACCCTGTCCGACGGGCTCGGCCGCCTGCTCGCGGATCCGCGCCGGAACGCGGATCGGATCCGCGGCCTGCTTCCGGAGATCGAAAGCCTGATCGCGGACACCGAATCCGGCAGCCGCATGGTCCGGGACCTCGTGGACCAGCTCAGGCGCTTTTCGCACGTGGACCGGGCGGTCTGGTCGGTCGCGGACGCGCACGAGGGGCTCGACGGCGCGTTGCTCATCCTCAGGCACCGGATCGGGGAACGCGTGGCCGTGCACCGCCTGTACGGGCCGGACGGCCGCATCGAATGCCAGCCCGGCAGCCTGAACCAGGTGTTTCTGAACCTGATCTCCAATGCCGTGCAGGCCGTCTCCCCGGCCGGCAACATCTGGATCTCCACGAAGCGCCTGAAAAGCCGGCTGGAAATCGAGATCCGGGACGACGGCAAAGGCATCCCCGCGGACGTGCTGGGCCGGATCTTCGACCCTTTCTTCACCACCCGCGAAATCGGCAAAGGGACGGGACTCGGGCTCAGCATCTCGTACGCCATCGTCCGCTCGCACGGGGGAAGCATCCGGGCCGAGAGCGAAGGCCCGGGCAAAGGCAGCCGGTTCATCGTGACCTTGCCCGGCCGCAGGACCGGCCGGACCGGCCGCGGCGGCCGGTGAGCGGCCTCATATAAAGGGATCGGAATGCGGAAGGAAACGATTCTCGTGGTCGACGATCAGCCCGAGGTGCTCCGTTCCATCGAGCGCCTGCTGAAGCCGGAATGGAACGTGAGTACCGCGGCCGGCGGCGCCGAGGCGCTGGAATGGCTCAGAACCGGCGACCCGGCCGTGATTCTGTGCGACCAGCGCATGCCGGCCATGACCGGCGTTGAATTTTTGGAAAGATCTCTGGAATCGAGGCCGGACGCGGTCCGCATCCTGATCACCGCCTACGCGGACCTCGAGGCCACGGTCGACGCCGTGAACCGGGGGAAGATCTACGCCTATGTCGCGAAACCCTGGGAGCCGGACGATCTCGCCCTGCTGGTGCGGCGCGCGGCGGACCATCACCGTCTCGCGGGAGAGAACCGCAGGCTGGCCGCGGAACTGGCCGAGGCGAACGAACGCCTCCGCGCGGAGAACGTGCATCTCCGCAGGACCGCCGTGGAATCCGCCCGATTCGAGAACATCGTCGGCCACGGCCCGCGCATGCTCGAAGTCTTCAAACTTGTGTCCAAGGTGCTGGACGGCCCGACCACCGTGCTCCTGCTCGGCGAAACGGGCACGGGCAAGGAACTACTCGCCCGGGCCATTCACTTCAACGGCCCGAGGAAGGACAAACCCTTTGTGGCCCAGAACTGCGGGGCGCTGCCGGACACGCTCCTGGAGAGCGAGCTGTTCGGCCACGTGCGGGGCGCGTTCACCGGAGCGATACGGGACAAAAAAGGTCTTTTTGAAATGGCGGACGGAGGCACGGTCTTTCTCGACGAAATCGCGGATACGTCGCCCGGCCTCCAGACGCGCCTTCTACGCGTGCTCCAGGACGGCGAGGTGCGTCCCGTAGGCGGAACGAAAACGGTCCGCACCGACTGCCGTGTCATCGCCGCGACGAACAAGGACCTGGACGCCGAACGGAAAGCCGGCCGTTTCCGCGAGGACCTCTTTTACCGCCTCAATGTTTTCCCGGTCCGCCTGCCTCCGCTCCGCGAACGGCGCGAGGACATGCCCGATCTGATCGGGCATTTCGTGGCTAAATGCTCGGAAAAACTCGGCCGTCCCGTGAAACCCGTGTCCGCAGAGGCGCTCCGCCTGCTCCGCGCCGCGGACTGGCCGGGGAACGTCCGCGAGCTCGAGAATGAAATGGAACGGGCCGTCACCATGGCCGCGGATGAAAAAGTCATTGAACCCCGGCATCTTTCGCCCCGGTTTCTTTTATCCTCGGGGGAATCCGCGGGAACAGGTTCGCTGAAGGAATCCGTGGAAGCATTGGAGAAGAAAATGATCATCGCCAGCCTCACCCGGTGCGGGAACAATGTGACCCGGGCCGCGGCCGAGCTCGGGCTCAGCAGACTGGGGCTTTACAAGAAGATGGAGAGGTATGGAATAAAGACGAGTTCATAGGACTGTCTGTTGTTCCGGGTTCCGGGTTCCGGGTTCCGAGTTACAATTTCCGGATTCCACCAACAAAAAAGACGGCTCTCTTCCCGAAGAAGAAGACCGTCTTTCTTTTTTACTCGTTGACTGTTGAAAGATTGAATAACCCGGAACCCGGAACTCGGAACTTTCCCCCATCACCCCTCATATTTCCTCACCACCAGACAGGCGTTCCCCCCTCCGAAACCGAAGGAATTGCTGATCGCGACGCGAACGTCCATGGATTCAGCTCCCCGGGTGACGTAATCGAGCGGGCATTCCGGGTCAGGGGTCTGGTAATTGATAGTCGGAGGCACGACCCCCGAGCGGACGCTCATCACCGTGGCGATGAATTCCACGGCCCCGGCCGCGGACAGCAGATGACCGATCATGGATTTATTGGAACTGACCTTCAATGCGGCAGAATGATCTCCGAAAACCTTCTGGATGGCCGCGCTTTCGATCTTGTCATTCATGTCCGTCGATGTGCCGTGCGCGTTGACGTATTGCACGTCTCCGGGATCGACCGAGGCGTCCCGCAGCGCCGCGGCCATGACCCTCATCATCCCGTCTCCGCCGGGCTCGGGCGCGGTGACATGATACGCGTCCGCGGTATTGCCGTAACCGGCCAGTTCCGCGTATATCTTCGCGCCGCGCCCGACGGCATGCGCCAGGCTTTCGAGCACAACGATCCCCGCGCCCTCGCCCATCACAAAACCGTCCCGGTTCAGGTCAAACGGCCTGCTCGCCTTTTCCGGGTCGGGATTCACCGACATGGACCGTGTCGCGCAGAAACCGCCATAGGCCAGGGGACTCACCGCTGCCTCGGAACTCCCGGCCAGCATGATGTCCGCGTCACCCCTCTGTATGATCCGGAACGCGTCGCCGATCGCGTTCGCGCCGGTGGAACACGCGACCGACGGCGCCGAGAGGGGGCCTTTCAGTCCGTACAGGATGGACACATTGCAGGCGGCCATATTGATCAGGAACTTCGATACCAGAAAAGGGTTCACGCTTCTGGGCCCCTTCTCCAGCAGTTTCCTGTGGCTTTCCTCCATTGTGGCGATGCCCCCGATGCCGGAACCGACGATGATTCCGGCCCGGTCGGGGTCAAAACGAAAGACGTCCAGGCCCGCGTCTTTCACCGCCTGGGCCGATGCCGCGATCGCGAACTGGGTGAACCGGTCCATCCGGTCAACCGATTTTTTTTCGATCCAGTCTTCAGGGACGAAATCCTTCACTTCCGCGGCCACCTGCGACCGGAATCCGGTAGGGTCAAAACGGGTGACCCGGGATACGCCGTTTTTACCGGTGATGAGGCCGTTCCAGAATGATTCGACTCCGATACCGATGGGTGTGATGGATCCCATTCCGGTCACGACAACGCGGTTGATGTCTATTGCCATTGGATCACTCCGAATCGATTCATGGCGGGTTTCGCGCCGTCGATCAAACAGCCGGCGCGTTGGAGTCCACCGGGATGGCGCCCCGGATTCTACCCGGGTTGCCGCATGGGGTCAGAGGACCCGCGTTACATCGCATCCTGCCTTCCAATGAAGGAAGGCACGGCAAATCAGAGAAGGCATCAGTCGGTAGGAAAGGTATTTGAATGTGGAATAGAAATCAAGCAAAAAATCCTGATGCCGGACTCTGACCCCGGAGCCGCAGGTCACCCGACCGACCCCGGGGTTGACCCCGGGGTCAACCCCGGGGTCGTATTTTGTTAATTTAGTTTACATGACTGATAATGAGATTTACCATCTTGATGCTCCGATCTGCATCATCTGTTATGCCTAAATAAAATAATTACTAGTGCTTAAGTAGCCGATCTGCATTTGGCACGCCATTTGAATGATCACTTCTTGTCATCCCGAAAGGAGGCGTGTCATGAAAACATTCAAATCGTGGTTCAGACTTCTGCCCCTGCTCCCGGCAGTCTTTCTGTTCACCGGATGCTACACGTATTACGCGAATCTGCAGGCACAGGACTGGCAGGTACGGGACGCATGGGGGGACGAATACTATGGGGACGCGGTGGAAGTGCCCCAGGTCGCGGTATTCCTCAATCCATTCATGTTCACGCCATGCGCACCCCAGGTGATTTACCCGGTCTATGACTGGTATCACCGGTGCTGGATACCGGAATCGGAGTTCCATGTCTGGCTGCGAGGCCCGGATGTGAGCATCGCTTTCGGATGGGGTTTGGACTGGCGGTTCAACATCTATTCGTATGACTGGTACCCGGTGTCCTGGTGGCATGCGCATCACCCCCACTACCGAGGTCCTCGTCATTATGCATTCCATGATTACAGCCGTCCCTGGCGACCCTGGCCGGATCATTGGCGGAATCCCGGCCACGGAAGTCATCCGGACCGCGGCCGATGGGACGAACCCCGGAACGGCCGTGACGGATTCTCGAACCGCGACGACCGGCCGCATTCGAATCCGGGCCCCGGCCCGGACCGGGACCGTACGCGGCCCGCGGCTCCACGGGACCGGAACCGTTCTTTCGACAGGCAGGATCCTTCCCGCGACAGGGAAACGGCCGGAACCGTCCGCAGGACTCCGCCGCCCGCGAGCACCGGCACCCTGAATGAAACGGTGCGCCGGATTGTGGTCGGACCGGTTGAAACCGGAGGAAACGGAACGGCATGGAAAGCAAAGGGCGACGGAAATGGAACCGGAGTCGTTGATTCCGGTACCCGGACGAGACGGGTGAAGCGTTCTGAACTGAACCGGGAGCCTGCTGCAAACAAGAACGATTCACCCAAAACCGAAAACCGGAACGATTCCAGGAAACCCATGACCTGGGATGACAAGAAACCGTCTATCCAGATGCCTGCGTTTCCGGATACCCGGAATCGGTCCGGCCGGGTCGAGAGACAGGCCGAACGGCCGGTCTCGCCTGCCAATCCATCACAGCCCCGCATGAAAACCGGGTCGTCCGGAAACGCGGAATCGCCGCGCATCCGGACGGAGATCCGGACACGGAATTCCGGGGAACAGGCGGATCGCGGAGTCAAAACGGACAGCCGCGAAAGCCGAAACTCCGGGTCCCGGCACAGCAGACGATAGAACCCGAAAGAGCGGGACGCCTCCAACCGGATCGCCGCCTCCTTCATACTCTGAAGCGGCGGTCCGGTCCTGAAAAAAACGGAACATGCTCGCGGAATACAGCCGATCAAACGGAAAAGCGGGGCGACAAACTTTAAATCGGGAAGGGAGGCCTGTCATGCTGAAACCGGGATACCGGAAGACAATCGCGATCCTGGTCCCGATCGCTTTCCTCTGCAGCGGATGCTTCACATATCTTTCATCCTTTCCCGAAGAACGGCTTCCGGATGACGATCCTCCTCCGGTTCAGCCGCCGCCTGTCATCATCATCGAGAATCATTTTTATCCGCTTCCCCCTGCGCCGGAGCCTCAACCGCCAAAACCGAAACGGCCGTTCGACCGTCATGATCCCGCGCCTTCGAAAGACGAAAGCGCCCGGCCGGACACCGACAGAAGGATCTCACGCGAAGAAAACAACGGTTCCGGCGGATCCGAAGCCGATTCTTCCGGAAGGAGACGAACCCGGCAATAATCCGCTTGACAAGGCGGCCAATGACAGGATCATCCGACCCCTGGGTCCGCCCTGGGGTCGGTTTTTTTATGCCCGGCAGGTAAAAAAAACGTTTTCATTTCTCCACTCTCTTTATTAAATTCATAAAGAACAAGCATTGGAGGCCCCCCATGAGACAGAAAGCAATCCCCATGACGCTTCTGACCGGCCTTTTCCTGGTTCAAGCCGTTCTCAGAGCCCAGACCCTGTCGGTTTCCTTCACCAGTCCGATTCATGGACAGCATTTCGCGGAATGCTCCGACATCCCGGTCAAAGCCGACGTTCAGGTGACCGGCGGGGA
Organism: uncultured bacterium; assembly: GCA_964577095.1. Taxonomy (GTDB): domain Bacteria; phylum Zhuqueibacterota; class QNDG01; order QNDG01; family DTFT01; genus JAFGAX01. The sequence goes on from CAZNXX010000015.1 coordinate 16,368, forward strand.
CATACAGAACGTTCAATTCTACAGGAACGGCGTCGCTTCAGCCAATGACACCCGTGCGCCCTTCGAATACAACTGGGCGGACGTCCCGCCCGGCGTCTACGTTCTGACCGCGGTCGTGAACGGCAAGCAGGGCGGGTCCGCGTCGGCCGAGCCCGTGGTGATAACGGTGGGCGACGGGCCGGACGGCAATATTCTGGCCAACGGCGAGTTCAGCTGCAGCCTCTGGCCGTGGACGTTCAACATCTGGGCGGCCGCCGCGCGGGCCACATTTGCGCTGGACACCACCACCGGACTCGCAGTCGGCTCGGCGGCCGTCATCGACGTGACCGTTCCGGGCACAGCCAACTGGGAGATTCAACTCCAGAATCCGGTGGCCCTGCAGAGCGGCCGCACCTACGAGCTGGGATTCATGGCCCGGGCCACGCCCGCCAGAACCGTCGAAGTGACCCTGCAGGAGAACAAGGAACCCTATACCGTTTATTTTCAGCAGGACGTGCCCGTGGACCAGGACAATTTCTTCGGCCCATTCGAATTCGTCTGCGAAATCAACGACCCCGCGGCTTTTCTGCGCTTCAATGTCGGGGCCCAGGCCGGGACTTTCGTCCTCGACCAGGTGGAACTCATCGATCCGACCGTCACATCCGTGGGTGAGAAAGGGACAGGCGGCCCGGCGGCTGACTTCATTCTCGGCCAGAACTTTCCGAACCCCTTCAATGCCGGCACCGTGATCGAGTACCGCCTGCCGTCCCCCTCCGAAGTGCGCATCGACGTCTTTGACATGCAGGGCCGCCGCGTGCGGTCGCTGACAGGCGGTTTTCATGCGGAGGGAACGCATCAGATCGCGTGGGACGGCCGGAACGACGCGGGGGAAGGGCTTCCTTCGGGCGTATACGCCTACCGGATACGGGCCGTCGCCGCGGGCCGGACCTCCTGGTGTTCCAAAAAACTGCTGCTTCTGAATTGACCGGCCTGACCGCGGAAACCAGCGCATGAAAAACCCGATTCGAGTAAGTGTCGCGCTCATTCTTGTCGCATGGCCGCTTTTCGCGCAACCGCCGGCCGCTCCGGATTCCGCCAAGGCCGCAGCGGATCGGTTGGTGGAAACAGCATTCCGCACGCTGGAAGAATCGCCCTCCCGGAGCCTGGCCGCGGGCCGCGAGGCGCTGGCCCTCTCTCTCTCCACGGCCGATTCGGTCCGCGCCGCTGCGGCCTGTGACGCGATATCCGCCGCATTTCTGCGGCTCCGCGAAGCCGATTCGGCCCTGGCGTATGACCGCCGGGCACTGGCCCTGGGCGGAGGCCGCGTCGGCCCCGCCCTCCGGATATCCATCATGACGCATCTGGCTTCCAGCCACATGATGCGCAGGGAATCGGAACGCGCCTCGGATTTCATGCAACAGGCCCTTTCCGAAGCCGAATCATCCGCGGACCGGGCCCTGCTCGCCGAAACCCTGAAATCCGCCGCCTCGATCGCGGCCGCGCGCTCCGATTTCCGCTCCGCTTTCGGGTATCAGCTCCGGTACGAGGCCCTGCGGGACAGCGTGCGCTCCCAGGCGGAAAGGGTACGCCTTTCACAGATGCAGGCGCGAGCCCTGGCCGAACGCGACTCCCTTCAGTCCAGGCTGACGGCCGCGGAAAACAGCGTCCGCATGCGTCCCGATTTCATCCGCTTCCTGATCGCCGGGATCACGGCGTTTCTGTTCGCCTGCGCCGGTATCGCCGCTCTGCTGGTCGGCCGCTCACGCGAGCGCAGGCTCCACCGCAGGCTCGAAAACACCGAAGCCAGACTGCTGTCCGCGACGCGTATGAACGAGTCCGTGCAGGAAGCGGTCATGCGCGAGCTGAAACCCCTGCTTGAATCCGCTTCCGCGCACGGCAGCCGCGACGCGTCCGACGCCGCGCGCGACGCCCGCGCCGCCGCGGGCCGCGCCCTGGACCGCGCGCAGGACATCCTGGACGTGCCCTCGCTTCGCGACAGGCGGCGCACAACGGCAGAGGAAACCGTCCGCCTGAATGAAACCGCGGAGAAGTCGATCGAGGGCCTGAAAAAGCTTTTCGCTGAACGGGGAATACGGGCGCACAACGACGTGGTCAGGAACCTGGACGTGATCGGAGATTCTGACTGGATACGGCGCGTGTTCTCGACCCTGCTGTTCCGCATGGCGGAGATTTCGCCGTCGGGCGGTGAGGTCTGGGTCAAGGCCATTTCGGGCGAGGATGAATGGGTGCGGGCTTCGGTGAACGGGACAAGCGACGGCCTTCCCCCCGGGGACCGGGCCGGCATGTTCGGCGCGGAACGCACCGGCGAGGGCGCCGCGCTGGACCTGGCGTTCTGCAGGCTGGCCGTCGAGGCGCACGGCGGAACCATACGGGTCGAAACGGACGGCGGCGGTCTGTCATTCGTGTTCACTCTGCCCCGCGCGGACGCGCTGTCCGGGCCCGCGGCCGCCGAGCAGACCGCGGCGGTTCCCAGGCCCGCGGTTCCACAGCCCGTCGCCCTGTCGGACGCGGACCGGAGGCGCCTGCGGGCCACTCTCGAGGCGCTCAGGGCCCTGTCCGTCAAGAAGAAGGCGGACATCACCAACATCATCGAGTCCATGACGGACAAGAGCCCGCGCGTCCAGCGCTGGAAAGAAGCGGTCGAAAAGGCGGTCTACGACGGGAATGCGGCGGAATACAAGAGGTTGTGTGGGTAGACTGTTTTTGACGAAAAAAAGACGGCAGCCCTTTTGTAAAAGGCTGCCGTCTTTTTGTTTGTGAACGTCCGGATTCTCAGAACCGCATCGACACGCCGATGACGCCGCCGTCCGGCAGACCGGCGAAGGATAAGCGCCAGTCCGTTGCCGTCGAGGACCCGGCGCGCGGAGCGGCCGCGGCTTCGGCCCTGCGCGCGATACGCATGGCATTGATGCCGCTGACGATGTGGTTCAACGCGATGCCCCCGGCGGTGAACAGGGCCGCGCGGTCCGCGCGGTCGCTTGAGATTCGCATGCGCTCGAACCTGCGGCGCGAGGCGTCCGAATCCCAATTCCATTCATACGCGCCGCCTTCCGGGTAAACGGCGGTAAGGTCGCGCTGTCTCAGTTTGGCCTCATTGTAATCCGCGAGCGTCATGAAGTTTTCCATGGCCACCAGAAAGTCGCGTCCCTTGCCCCAGGGATCGGCTCCCGCGCGGCCGGCCGCGTAGAGGCGGCAGTCCTGCAGACGCGACCCGGCATACCCCTTGAATCCCCCGAAAACCGCCCATAGAGCGCATTCCGCGCCGAAAAAAACAACGGCTGACCGGCGCGATCCGGCATAGTACTCCCCCGCTCCGGGAAGGACCAGGGAAAGAGCCAGGGCTTTCGTCCGCGAAGGAGCGGCCGGCTCCGCGGCCGGGGCCATGCGGGGCGCAGCATGAAGCAGGAAAGAGCAGGAAATCAGGACCGTCAATGATTTTTTCATGAAATTGTGTTCCGTGTCATGGATGTGATCCGGATATCGGATATCCTCCCGGAGGCTCGAAGCCTCCGGGAGGATGCATCTCAAATGCTTACCACGCCGCGCGCAGGTTGATCGCGGGAACCGCTTCCGCTGAAGCAAAAGCCGTCCGGAGTCCGGGCGCGACCTGAAAGGACAGACTGCGGTTTTTCCTGCGGACCGTCCAGGCCGCGTCCAAAGCGGAGATCAGGTGATTGCCGAGCGCGGCCATGGTGCACTTGGAGGCATTGATCAGCTGTTCATTGTGCTCGCGCCGCCTGGATTCATAATAATAACGGTTCTCCGTCAGATTCGGTCCCCCCGTTACCCAATCATCCCAGCCCTTCATGAACTGGTCGTATTTACCGATCATCTCGTAATACTGCTGGGTGTTGTAGGCTGGAAGCGCGTGCGTAGCCGGATCCTGCCCCTCGATGTAGGCGGAATGCCAGCGCTCGCGGCTCCAGTGTTCATCCGCGTACGCCCGGAACTCCTTCCGCATGGCGTCGCCCTCGTTCGTATAATGGCTGTATCCGACCCAGGCAGCGGTTTCGAGGGCCATGAAAGCCGCGGCTTTGATCCAGGACCCGGCATACGCCTGTCCCGCGCCCGGCACCGCTGCGGATAGAAATCCGGCCAGCCTGGCGCTGCGCAGGGGCCTCTGTGCCTGCCGGGAATTGACAGCCGCATCTCCGGACAAAGCGGACGTGTCCGCCGCGGTCAGAAAGGCGGACATCCGCGCCCGGGTCCACGCGGACTCCTGCGCGGATGTCTTCGGCGCGGCGGAAAGGCAAAGGCCGGCCAGTGCCAGCGTCATCATGATTCTACCAGTCATTTCGATTCTCCCGCTTGAAAGACTCAATCCATGAAATCAAACAGAACGCCGAAATACCAGCGCCAGGCCCGGCCTTCCTCGTGCCCGCCGGGCAGGATAATCCGGTCAAACCCGTATGCCGCGTCGCAGAAAAAAGCCGTGGGCAGTCCGTAGAAGGAGAAGGCGCCGAGCCTCAGCTGGGCACCTGCGTCCCTTTTCCAATCCGGCGAATCGCCGCTCCAGGCGTCGCCCGCGTCCGCGTACACGGCCCCATACAACCCCCTGAAATGCAGCCAGGCCGCGGACGCATTCAGCCTCGGCACAATCGGAAAGCTCATCCGCAGCTCGAGCCTCAGCAGTTTTCGGCCCTCGATGCTGTAGAAGGAGTAGCCGCGCATGCCGTCGAGACCGCCGCCGAACAGGTTGTAGAAGCTGTCCACGGACCGGTCGATTGCGCCGGCCTGCAGCCGCCACCCGAGCCCGCAGTCCCGCACCGGAAGCGGAATGGTCTCGCTCCAGTCCGCGAGAAACTGGATGTAATCGTGACTGCGGTACGCCTCGGTCAGGAAGCCGTAATCCGAATTCGCGTCAAACCCGGTCATGAACCGGTTCGAGGCCGCGTCCACTTCGACCGTCAAGCGCCGGCCGCGGACAGGCGCGATGTCCTGCACCGCCCGGCCCGGGGCATCGTGTTCCAGACGGACCTGCAGAACGTTTCCCTTGTGATACGTGTATGGAATCTTGGCCTTGACGGACCCGGCCATGAACTCCATGGCCGCGTCATACCGGCTGATCTGAAGCGCCGTGCGCAGGCCCGTCCGTCCGCCGAGCGGCCAGTCCGCTCCGATGTCCGCCTGGAGCAGGGCGAAACGGTAATCCGCGTCCTCCTTCGGCTCGTGCAGGCCGACGCGGTAACCTTCCATGAAAAGGGTCGGGAAGAAACGCCGGTACTGGAACGTCAGGGACGCGTCCGTGTCGAAACGTCCGTTCGCGGCGAAAAATCCCGAAATCGAAACCCGGTCGAGGAAATCACTGCCGAACGTGTAGGCCCCGATCTTGAGCAGTCCCGGATAATCCATGCGCAGGACCGGGTAGAAGGAAAGTTTCGAGAAAGCCAGGTTGTACGGCTTCGGCGAGAATGTCGTTTGGACGGCCGTGTCCGCGGCGGCCGGAAAATGAAAGGGTTCGGCCATGAAGGCGCGGATTGAGTCGTAGGGAGAAGTGTACCGCATCGCGTCCTCCGGCACGCGGACCGCGGAATCGAGCACCGCGATCTTGAATCCGTCCGAGCGGAACAGGGAGAACGCCACGCGGCCGTCCGGGCCGGCACAGGGCGAAAACGCGCCGCCCGTCACGTTGCTCACAGGTTCGGAAAGGCCGCTCTCGAGGTCCAACCGGTACACGTTGAAAATGCCGGTGCGGTCCGAAGTGTAATAGAGGAAGCGTCCGTCCGGCGAGGGGTTCGGATCGCGTTCGTCCGCTTCGGATGCGATCAGGATGCGAAGCGTGCCCGAAACCGTGTCCACTGCCGCGATGTCCCTGCCGGAACGCGGCGAGGCCGTGCAAAAGACGATTTCTCCCGCCATCCAGCGGGGGTCGAATATCTGCTCCCCGTTTGAAAACGAGGTGACGGATCGTGCCTGCTTTCCGTCCGCGGACACGAGCAGCAGGTTGGAAGTGCCGTCTTTCTCGATCACGCCCGCGATGCGCCTTCCGTCCGGCGACCAGGCCGGCTGGCGGAACCGGAGCCGCCTCGTGAGGCGCTTTTCCTTTTTCGTGCGCGCGTCCACGGTGTAGCAGTCGAAATAATGCGATCCCGTCCGATCCGCCGTCTTGCGGGAAAAGGCGATCCGTTGCCCGTCCGGGGACCAGGCGATTCCGGCCGCAGCTCCGGCCGCGAGCAGTCTGGGTTTGGACGCGTTCCGCTCCAGAACAAACAGCGAAGTCTGCGACAGATAATCCTTGCCCCGGCTGGAGACATAAGCGAGCCCGGATCCGTCCGGAGACCAGGCCGGCGTGAAATTGCCGGACCCTTCGGACTCCGCGAGCCGTCCTTCGGTCTTTCCCGCGAGAACGGATTCGAGCCCGGCCGCGTATCCCGCGGACAGCCAGGACTTCCATTCTCCTGCCAGGTCTTCGGCGCCGCGTCCGATGACTTTCTTCGAAGCGGACGAGAAATCGAACGCCAGGGGCTTTTTCATGGCCCCGGCCAGTTCGCCGAGCCTGTCCTCGCCGTACCGGAACCCGATCCAGGAGGTCAGTGCCAGGCCCTGGTTGTACACCCGTTCGTTGCCGATGCTGTTCTTTCCGAACACGGACATCGCGGAAAGCGGCAGAAGGCTCCCATCGATCGCCGCCGTGCGCAGAAGCATGTCGCGGTGCGTGTCCCAGGCATCGTAACCGAAACCCCGGCGGTGGAACTGCGCCATGCCCTCTGCGAACCACATCGGCACCACGGTGCCGAGAACCGGGTATGAAACGATGCGATTGGGATACCCGTGTATCACATCGGGCCGTTTTTCCCGTTCATAGCCCAGGTACTGAAAATACACGGCGGGCAGCTGCCTTGGCGCCTTGCGCGCGGCGCCAAGGGAAATCATGTGCGCGATCTCATGGGTGACCACGTTGTCGATCCAGGCATGCGTGCCGCGCAGGCTGAAATCCATTGCCGGGCACCAGATCTCGACCTTGTTGTCGTAGTAATAGGCCCCGCCGTTCGAATCGTCCTCGTGGTCGCGGATGATGAGGTGGAAACGGCCGTCGGGTTCGTATCCGTACAGCGCGACGAGCGGTCCGTACACGCGTTCCGCGGTCTCGATAGCGGCCCGGGCCGTGCGCTCCGTTCCTTCGTGGAAATGGACGTAAAAATGCGCGGACTCGGCCGTATGCCATTCGAGCTCGGGATGGTTGTAGAGAACGGAAGGCTGTCCGCACAGGCTTTGATGGATCGACAGGAGGCATGCGACCGCGAACACGGCCGGGCGACTGATGTTCTTCCGTTTACCGTGAAGGGACCGCAACAGGCTGACTGAAAAAATCATTTCACCACCGCGATTTTAAAATAAGCGGAGCTGGATTCGCCTGTAGCCGACGCGTGAATCCGGCAGGTATACACGCCGCTGTCCACGCCTTTCAGGCTCCACACCGCCTCGTGATCGCCCGGCCCGTCTCCCGGCCCTTCGAAAGCGGCGATCTCCGCGCCGGCTAGGGAATAGATGGCAATGCGCACGCGGCCGGCTTCGCGGAGCCTGTAGCGGATCACGGTGAAATCGCCGTATGCCGGGTTCGGATAATTGTAGGAATACCGGTCCGGAAGCAGGCCTCCGGAAGGGATGGGCCCGATCGCCCCCGGGATAAAATCACTGCGGCCCGAACCTGCCGCGTCGTGACGCGCCATGGGCCAGGCCTCGGACAGGTTTTCTGCTGAGCCGTCCATGTCCCACATCGCCATTTGGCCGCCGTCCGAAGCCGCAAGTATCTCGATGCGTCCGTCGCCGTCCAGGTCGGCCAATGTCGGCTCCACGGCCTGCTTCCCGTATAATGGAAGGGGGAAACCTTCGACTCGGCCGCCGTCGCCGGACACGGCTGTTATCAGTCCTTCGGAAGTGGAAGCCAGAATGTCCAGTTGTCCGTCCCCGTCCACGTCCCCAATTATTGGAATTGAGCATTCCGCGTCCTCGGCCGCGATCCGGGCAGGGAACCCTTCAATCAGAGTGCCGTTCAGATTCATGCACCAGACCCTGCCCCCGGAAACGGACACGATGTCTAGACTGCCGTCACCGTTGATGTCGGCCAGGGACGGGGGCCCGAACGGTCCGTCCGAATCAGGACGGCCCGATTCAGTCACGGATCCGGACGCGTCCAACAGATGAAAGCCCGCTTCCGCGGGTAAAATGGCCCGAACTCCGGATTCCGCGGCGAATACCCCTGTCACCGGGCCGAATCGGCCCGAATCTCCCGTCGTCCCGGAAAACAGGAAGCTCCCGTTCGTCTTCAACAGCACGAAAGCGCCGTTCGACGTAACGGCGAGCACAGTATCCTCTGAACCCCAGCACGCAAGCCCCGTGACCGGTCCGTCGAACGGATCCGCGACACCGGAGAGGACGCCGTCGCTCCCGAGAGACAGAACGCGGCCTGAGGCTGTTCCGATAAAGGGCTGAAAGCGGCCGGGGGACGATTCCATCATCAGAAGGGCCGTTCCCGTCTCCTCCATGGGGATATTCAGGCGCAGCCGCGGTTTCGACGGTTCCTGGGTTTCGTCATGCGCCAGGACAAGGACACGGCTGTTATTCGTCAGCAGGACGATTTCATCCGCTCCGTCGCCATTAAGGTCGCCGCATGCGGGGGGGACAGCGAGTGGACCGACCGACACGTCCAGCAGGGGCCGCATCAGATTCCACCGCGGTTGCCAGACCGGCACCACGGGGATCGGGATCGCCTGCCACCAGCTATTAAAATAGCCGGCCTGATCCCAGCCGTACATCGCCCCCGATTTCGTGACAAGGACGGCATCCCGGCTGCCGTCCCCGTTCAGGTCGCATATCAATGGCGGGAATGGCTCCGAGCCGACGGGGAAGAACCCGGGAAAATCCGCGTGCATCCGGTCGTTCCGCGCGGAGAAGGTCATCACTGGCCCGGATTCGGAAAATCCAAAGATGGATAAATGGGAATCCGCCCCGTCATTGGACCTCGTATTCGGATGCGACGATGGTGTGAACGAGACTTCTGAAACACGGTTGACCAGCTTGTGAATGTCATTGTCCGCGTACCACGCGTCCTGCAGAACCCCTGTTTCAGACCCTGAACCCGCGTCGAACATGCCGTACGACTCTCCGATGTCCTGACTGCCGTCGGCCTCTTCGAGGTCCACTCCCCTGCGCAGGGGGTTCGCGTTGACCGTGTTATCCTCCAACCCGGCCAGCAGGACGGACTCGTCAACATGCCAGATCAGAAGCCCTGATCCCGGGAGCCCGTAATCATATTCATCCACGGACACGATCACGGAAGGATTTCCGGTGAAATGAACCTGGTAATCCGCGCCGAAAGTCACGGCACCGCCGTTCGCGTCCAGCCCGAGCGCGACGCCGTCGCCGTCCGGATCGTGCTGGCGGTTCTCGATCAGGTAAAATTCTCCGCCTGCGATCGGCACCAGGACAGGCTGTTTATCCAGAGGCCGGACCTCGGCGTTCTCCGCCGCGGCCGGACAGGCACACTGAATCGGGGACCGGTCGCCCGCTTCATAGGGATTCTGCCACCCCAGCAGCACCCTCTCGATCGCGCTCGGCCGGGCCGGGATCAGGCCGTTGTAATTGCCGGAGCCCTGGTCCATGAGGCCCCAGGCGCCGATGCCGGAACTGCCGGTTTCGGTGTTCCACAGGGCCGGAAGCCCGAGCTGGAAACCGAACATCAGGGCCGCGGTGCCGAGCAGGCCGATTTCGTATCCCTCCTGGCTCTGGGTTTCCGGAAGGACGATACCCTCCATGACACCGTGCGCGCCGTTCTGAACCGACAATCCCGTGTCGTTGAACTCGGCCGCGGGCAGATAGTCCTTCAAATCTTCGAGATTCAGAAACATGGACGGCATGTCACGGGGCGTGGGATCGTAATCGAAAGCGAGGTCCCCGCCCACGCCCGCGTGGAACACGACCAGGCAGTCGAAATCGGAGAAGCGGACGCCTGCCGCGTCCGCCAGCCGCACCGCGTCGCGGAAAAAGCGGACCACTCCCAATGTGACGGCCGCGTCCGAACGGGATGATTCCGGCGGAACGTATCCGCCGAGACTGTCCGTCACGGTGAACACTTCCGGCGCGACTTCGCACTCGAGCGTGAGCCTGCCGCCCGAAACCGCCCCCCAGTAATGGGCCAGCGCCCGCAACTGGTTTTGAAAATAAGCCGGGTCATGCGGAGGCGGGTCAATGGTCGCGCCCGTGACCGGTTCGAGCATGAACCGGCCGTCGCCTGTGGTTTCGATGTCCGAGTCCCGGGCGAACTGGACCATCAGCCCGAGCACCTTCAGCGTGTCCGGTTTCCGGCCCCGTATCGGCGCGGCTGCCTTCCGGAGGCCGAAACCCGCCGCCCCGGTTCCAGCATCCGGCTGAACCGCCTCGGGCCGTGCCGGGGACAGGAGAGAGCGCCTCGACGGCAGGCAGGGTCTCGGCCGGAAATCCGGCCGCTTCACGGCACCGGCCGCGACCGGAAACGAGAAAGCCGCCATCAGAAACCACGCAAAGAAACGCCGCATCATGAATCGTCTCCGCTTAAAAAAAATACCCCACAGTCGTCCGTGGGGTATTTGATGGACTCGACGCCGTAAAGAATCGGGCGGACGATCAGAACCCCGCCGTGAGCGAGAACCGCATGGTGTCGGTCAGCGGGCTGTCGCTGTCCGCGGCGATGTACGAGAAGTCGAACCGGTACTTGTCGTACTGCAGACCCGCGCCGAAGGTCGGGTACTGCACCTTGCCGTCATAGTCGTAATAGTAGCCGGTGCGGAGGGAGATCATGTTGTTGTAGATGTATTCCATTCCGACCGAGCTGATCAGCTGATTGGCCTGCTGGCTCAGGGATCCGTCGCCCCAGGACGTGAAGATCGCCTTGTAGAACGGGTCAGTCGCAGACTCGTAGGTCGCCTGCACGTCGTCGTCAAGCTTCAGCCACTCGTCGTGCTTGAGCGACTTGCCCGTCTGGATGTGCTTCCAGTACTTGTAGATGAGCATCTTGTTGGTGTCCATGGCGATGCGGAGCTTGTTGAACTCGGAGTCGAGGATCTTGTAACTGACACCGATTTTCAGGTTGGTCGGAAGGGGATCCGCCTGGTCCGCGTCGATGTAGGTGATTTTCGGGCCCATGTTCGACAGGTTCATGCCCATGCTGAGCCCCTTGAACCATCCGGGCATGTACAGCAGGCCCAGGTCCGCGGCGAACGAGTTGCCCACGCCCTTGCCCTGCTCGGAGCCCGCGCCCATCGGCGCGAGCGCGCTGTGGATGTACCGGGCGTTGATGCCGAGACCGAGATTCGGCTTCAGCAGGGTCGCGTACGAAATCGTGGCCGCGAGATCCCAGCTCTTGAACGTGTCGATGACCTCGGGTCCCTGCTCGGTGGTGTAGGCCTGTTCGCCCATGTTGAAATAGGTGATGTTGCCGCCGATCACGCCGCCCAGCGACTCCACGTCCTTGCGGTAGGCGACGAAATCATAGAACATGTCCGACACGAGATTGGGCAGCCAGTTGGAATGCATCAGCGTGATCTCGTGGCCCTTCTGAAAGGCGAGACCGGCCGGGTTCCAGTACGTGGCCGTGGCGTCGTCGGCCACGGACACGAAGGCTTCGCCCATTCCGGCGGCGCGCGCGCCGGGCGATATCATCAGCGAAAGCACGGCGGCTTTGCTGACCGCGAAGGCGGAGGCCGCGAAAGACAGGACGAGAAGTCCGGCGGCCAGGGTGATCAGAAGTTTTTTCATGAGAGGGTCCTCCACTCTGTGATGTGCAATAAAAAACCGGTTTTTCGAGGCGGATGGTCAAAAGCATCTCACCTTGAAAAACCGGCATAAAAAAAGTCCGTTCAAAGGAGATGGATCAGCCTGTGACCTTCCGCTACAGCGAGAACGCGAGAATGTCAACTCCATCAAACCTTTAACGAACTGACGATACGCAGACTCCTATGTGGTTCAGGTAAAAATATAGGGAAAAGCGCAATCAATGTCAAGTTTTATTTCATTAATCCGGGATGGAACCGATCCGTTTAATCTGGATCCTTCGTTTGCCTTCTGAAGCCGGTTCAGTTCATCCTCCCGGTATACCGCAGACTCCGGGAGATGGTGACAGAAAATACCATTTGTTCTTCTCCAAAAATTTCATTATTATTTCAGGATATTTTAAACCAGAGATTTTCGCTCCTGAACAACCGAATCTTGTGAAGGAGGATCGAGTTATGCTTAAGCAATTGTTATTCATTTGCTTAACGTTGACTACAGCTGCCAGTGACGGCTTCTCCAGGGAAAAACGGGTCAACCAAATTCCCAACGGCGCCAAGTTCACCTGCGGCAATTGCCATAACGGCCAGGGCGGGCCGAGAAACAGTTTCGGCCTGGCGATCCAATCCGGATACCTGACCGAAGTCAATGCCAACGGGAACGTGATCTGGGGCGCCAGCCTCGCCGGTCTGGATTCGGATGGGGACGAATTCTCGAACGGGATTGAATTGCAGGATCCGTCCGGGGCCTGGACCACGGGGAACCCTGCGCCGGGAGTATACGCATCCGTGACGAATCCGGGCACCTCCACCAGCAAACCCCCGAGCGCGGTGGAAGACAGGGATGGAGCGGCGCTTCCCTTGCGGCCTGTTCTCCATCCCAATTTCCCGAATCCATTCAATCCGTATACCGCTATCCGGTTTGAATTGCCCAGGGACATGCAGGTTTCCCTCCGGGTGCTCGACGTCCGGGGGCGGAATATCGCGGTTCTGCTGGATGAGAGACGGTCCGCTGGCTCACACACGATGAACTTCGACGCTTCATCCCTGGCTGGCGGTGTCTATCTGGCTGTCCTGAATGCCGGGGAATTCAGGGTAATGGAGCGCATGCTTCTGATAAAATAATCCAGTTTCATATCGTATCACTTTATTCGACCTCCCGGAGGCTCTCAGCTTCCGGGAGGTTTTCTTTTATATAGAAATCAGTGGACAGGATTCCATCGTAAACAACGGCACTTTGTGCCACATAACAGACTTGAACATATTATCCATCGGTGTAATTGGCATGCAAATTGAGAATAGAGGATTATTGAATAGAATTATTGATAAAATCATTCTAAAATGAAAAAAGCATCTTATCCCTGAAAAAATGAATTATATGTTTATATTGAATTTATAGGACTATTCGGATCAATAATAATAGGAATCATTCCAAAATTAAATCAATCATTTTTAACAATTAACTATTTTAAATACAACAATTAAGATGATAAGAAAAATTCAAATTCTTCTTCTTCTATTTTTCCTATTGAGTTGCATTGGTATTTTTGCAATGGATGCCCCTGTCAATTCCATTTGCATGGATGAAATATCACTGTCCGGCGAATCCGATTCCAGACCGCTCCGGCCTGAACCTTCTCTTTCCTGTGTCAGTAATTTCTGGGATTTTCATGTGAACCAGGGCGGTAATCACGTCCCGATCACCCCGATCACGAATAAATACCGAAGCGATAAGAAAGAATACCGGTTTGTCATGAAGGACAGACTGTATCATCGTATCTGGGTCTCCGATCCGGTACATGCCGGGATCGAACATGAAAGAGCCCCTCTTTTCGTTGAACAGCCTGCCTGCGTGCGGACCTGCGAGATTCTCCTGATAGTGAAGAAGAGGGAATGAGATGAATTGCATTCTCAGCCAGAACCTCTCCGAGTGTTCCTGTCATGGAAACCCCTCGCCTTTCCGCTTCCCCGTTCAGGATTCAGATCAGCGATATCCCTTTTTTGAACAATCCATTCCGTGTCCGTATTCGGATGCGGTCATAGGGCTTTCGTTCAATCCATTTGAAATAAAACACACCTTCATCAAGGCAGGGGAGACCCATGCGTAATCCGTTCCGTTCCAACCTGTTGGCCGCCGTCCTTCTGGTGACCGCCCTATTCGGCGTTTCCGGATCCGCTTTCGGACAGGAAGCCTGGCCGTCCTCGTGGAAGCCCATGCTGGATGTCAACTGGGAATACATGACCGACCCGTCGAACGATCAGAACCCGTCCGACGTGGACGTCATCAATAATCCGAACACATGCAGTTATTATTACGCGACATCGACCAGCATGTTCTACCGGATGGCCCTGCGCGGGAATCCGCGAAAGAACGCCACGAAGCTGACTTCTTATTCCTGGATGGCTTCGATCGACGCGAATGCCGACGGTGTTCTGGACTGGACCATTCAGGCGCTCGGTGTATCGGACGAATTAAACGTAATCTATAATGGAAGCACGATCACGACGACCTATCCGACGCCCATTGTCACCGGATATATCGCGACATCCCAGGCGGCGACGGATCTGTACTATCTGGATTTTCAGGTGCCGTTCTCGGCCCTTCAGACGAACAGTCCGGTTGTCACCTACAACACGCCGATCCGTTTCTTTTTTCACACATCGACGTCCGAAGCCGTGGATATCAAGGACGCCACGGTTCCCTCCACCGATTTCACTTCCGCCTTCAATCAGTCCGGAACCACGACGCCCAGCGGGTCAGACGGCGCTTTCGGCAGCATTTATGATACGCGTGATACCAGCCCGAATTCATCCGCCGGAACATGGTACTCGAATGAGACTGTCCTGCTGAATGGTAGCGGATGGCCGGGGTCCGGGTCCTCTTATTATAACTCGGGCGTTCGGAACGTACGCATCAAGAATGCCGGCGGCACGGTGCAGTGGACTGGAACGGTCACCACCAACGCAAGCGGGGTTTTCACGTCCGCGTCTTCGTGGCCGATCCCCCTCAGCGCGGTGTCCGGCATCTATACGATCGAGGTGGAAGATCCCCGCTCGGCCGGCATCTGGAATTCCTATGACACCTTTACCGTGGTTCAGCTGACTTTGCCGGAAATTGACATCCAAGGCAATTCCGTATCCATCGTTGACGGGGACAACACCCCTTCTCTCACGGACCATACGGATTTCGGTTCCACGAATGTGTCCGGAGGCACCGTTGTCCGCACGTTCACCATTCTGAACACAGGCAACGCGGCCCTGAGCCTGACCGGCTCGTCCCCGTACGTGTCCATCGGGGGCGCGAATGCCTCCGATTTCACCGTGACCGTGATTCCGTCCAATTCAATCGCAGCCTCCAGTTCCACGACCTTTGAGGTGACTTTCAACCCCTCGGCGGCCGGAACGCGTTCAGCCTCGATCTCCATCGCCAACGACGACAGCAATGAGAATCCGTACGATTTCACGATCCAGGGAACCGGCTCCGCCTATTATCTGATTTCCGGAACCGTGACCACGGGAGGCTCCCCGCTGTCGGGCGCCACGATTACGTTCAGCCATGACGGGCACACGGAGACGACGAACGCGTCCGGTTATTATAGTTACTCCGTTCCCGGCGGGACCACAACGACCATTACCCCGTCCATGACGGGATACGGCTCCTGGTCTCCTTCGACTCGAACGGTCAATTCCATAGCCGCGGACGCGCCTGATCAGGATTTCTCCGCCAGCCTGAACACCTACACCATTACGTTCGAAGGCAACGGGAACACCGGAGGCAGCGATCCTGCCGACCAGACAAAGACCTATGGCGTTGACCTGACTCTCTCCGATCAGGGGACTTTGGTCAAGGCCGGTTACACGTTCTCAGGATGGAACACGGCAGCTGACGGTTCAGGCACCTCTTATGCCGCTGGCGGGACGTATTCCGTCGAATCCGGCGCCACACTCTATGCGCAATGGACGGTCAACTCTTACAATCTATCCTACAGCGGCAATGGTTCGACCTCAGGCACTGCTCCCGTGGATCCGAACAGCCCGTACGACTACAACGAGTCCGTGACGGTTCTCGGATCCGGCGATCTGGCCAGGACCGGGTACACCTTCTCGGGCTGGAACACGGCCGCGGATGGTTCAGGTACTGCCTATGACCCGACCGACACGTTCAACATGCCTGCCTCCGATGTCACGCTGTACGCCCAGTGGACGGTCAACACCTACAGCCTGACCTACAACGGGAACGGTTCGACCTCAGGCACTGCTCCCGTGGATCCGAACAGCCCGTACGACTACAACGAGTCCGTGACGGTTCTCGGATCTGGCGATCTGGCCACGACCGGGTACACGTTCTCGGGCTGGAACACGGCTTCGGATGGATCAGGCACTGCCTATGATCCGTCGGACACGTTCAACATGCCCGCTTCCGATGTCACGCTGTATGCTCAGTGGACCGCTGACACCTACACGGTTACCTACGACGGTAACGGGTTCACCGGAGGTTCTGCTCCGTCCAATCAGACCAAAACGCATGGCGTGGCCCTGACCCTCAGCGACAAGGGCACCCTGGTTCGTACGGGTTACACCTTCTCCGAG
>CAZNXX010000016.1:0-19188 GCA_964577095.1 uncultured bacterium
CTGGCCGTCATGCGCGATGATGTCGCCGACCGCGGCCACGGTGACGCTGTCCGCGGTTCCGCCCGTCTCGAACCACTGCCCGGCCACCGGGGCAGCGGCCAGAAGCGCGGCGCATGCTGTCATTTGAAAAAGTCGCATTTCCGTTAATGTAAGATATCCGGTTGACCGAAGCAAGAGCGGAACTCCCATTGGCCGGAGGCCCCTGCTTCGGGAGGCGGGGGCGCATTCAGGTTGTCCGCCTTGACACCGGTCTGGATTTTTCATATATTATTAGAATATGGATTGTATTGGACATGGTTCCGAACATCCGGTTCCAAGGCCGGCCGAATGGGATGGAGGCGGCATGAACCCGCAAGCCGGCATGGTTTTTTCCAACATCCGCCTGCTGACCGAAGCGGACCTCCCGTATGTTCTGGAAGCGCGGCGGGAGTCCTACGGCGCGGCTCTGACCGGGGGCGAGACGGTGTTTCGGGAGTGGATGAGGATTTTCCCGGGCGGAATGCTCGGCGCGGTCTCCGGGGAAACGCTTGCCGGATACGCGGTCTGCCATCCATGGATTTTCGGCAGGACCGTGCCCCTGAACACAGCCGGCCTGACGCTCCCGGACAACGCCGACTGCCTGTACATCCACGATGTGGCCGTGCGCCCGGCCTTCCGGGGCGCTCATATCGGCGGCTGGCTCGTGGCGGCGGCAATGGAAGTGGGAATCATCGCCGGACTCCGGCGTTTCACCCTGACCGCGGTTCAATCGTCGGAGAAATTCTGGGAGCGGTTCGGCTTCCGTCCGGCGGGACGGATCGTGACTGCGGACGCCGTCCCGGCTACGATCATGACGATGGAGAAATCGGGCGGTTGAAAAGCAATGAAAAGCGCTCCGGGAGGGTTCAAACCTCCCGGAGCGTGGGGCCAATTTATCACATTCTTTGAATATTGAAGGCCCGGAGCGTTCACGCGAAGAACCTCCCGCGGGTTTGTGCGAACCCGCGGGAGTTTTGCCGTCTGGAGGTTTTCAGCCCCGATGGAACCGGCGGTCATGAAACGCCTGCATTCCGGCGACGACTGTCTCCATATGAGGGAACCACCCGCATGACATCCATTCTGCTGACCGGCCTGCTCGCCCCTGTCCTGATCGCCGTCGGCCTGTTGGGTTTTAAAAACGTCCAATTGACCTTCCTGTTGTACCAGGGTCTCTATTGCATCGGGATCCCGGTCGCGGACCTTGTCTTCGTCCGCGGGCTGTCTGCGGTTCAAATGCGTGAAAAGCTCGGCATCCGTTTCAGCCGGAAGCCGGTTTTTCAGGGGATTGTAATCGGGACCGTTGTGATGATCTCGATGACCGCGTTTTTCGTCCTTTTCCGGGATGCCCTCATCGATGCGGATGCGATCAGCGGCCTGCTCAGGGATTGGCGGGTTGGCCGGGGTCAACTGCTGATTTTTGGGATCGTCATGTCTATCGCAAATCCGGTCGTCGAAGAACTGTTCTGGAGGGGCTATTATCTCGACCGACTCCGAAGCCGGATGTCCGCCGGACGTTCGGTTGTGTTTTCCGCGCTGTTTTACGCTTCCTATCACTTCGTCACGACGGCGAGCCTGTTCGATCTGAATGTCGGTGTTTTATTCACGACAGTCATCTTCGGGGCGGGCGTTTTCTGGGGATGGATGAGGG
This sequence comes from uncultured bacterium, assembly GCA_964577095.1. Taxonomy (GTDB): domain Bacteria; phylum Zhuqueibacterota; class QNDG01; order QNDG01; family DTFT01; genus JAFGAX01. Next base: position 1,667 of record CAZNXX010000016.1, read on the forward strand.
AGCGGATGGATTCCGTGATCGGTCCGATCATCATTCACATGGCCGCCGATTGGGCGGTGATGATCGTTTATTTTCTTTATATACACGGCCGGCTGGCCTGAATTTGACGTCCGACTTTAAAAACCTTCCGCGGGTTTAACCAAACCCGCGGGAGGTTGCCCCGTTGCTCCTGTCCGTATCGAAAAAACGATTTCCTTCTTTCAAAAGAAGGGAATCGTTTTTTTTTTAATTTTTTTCGCAGGGGCGACGCGCCGCGTCGCCCCTGCAATGGCCTGAAGCGTCCGACGGCTTCGGGATACGCGAACAATCACGCGCTTTTCCGTCTCAATTTTCCCATCGCGCCGACGTAGCATCCCTCGGGATCGGCCACGGCTTTCAGGCAGTACAGGCTCCGGTATTTCAGTTCCTCAGGCTCGGAGCGGTCCGAGACGTCGGCCAGCGCGCCCCAGGGGCAGGCCAGGCACTGCTCGGGCTGGCGGTCCAGACGCGACGCCGTGTGCACCGCGACGAGCGCTTTCTCGTCGGTCCACCGCCACCCCCATCCGCGGCCCCGCGTTTCCACCTGTTTCGGATGCGAGACCACGATGCGGCCCCGGTCCTCCCGTATTTCGCCGGTCATTTCCACTTTCATCTTCGCCGTGAAACCGAATGATGCCATCAGGCCGGGGGGCACGCGGACATAAACCGGTCCGTCCACGGGCTCGATGCCGATGAAACCGTTCCGCAGGACCAGCAGATACCCCCTCAGCCGGAGCCGCGATCCGTCCGGGAGGACGGTTCTCTCGAACCAGGGCTTGACTGTGGCGATCCGGCCCGCGATTTGAGGCCTGCCCCTCACCGCTTTCTCGATCCACGCGTCGTACGCCTCCAGATCGTCCAGAAAAGCGTTGTAGGCCGCTCCTTCGATGAGGCGTTCGGGCTGAAAGTGGAGCTTGTCCTCCGCGTAATGCGTGCAGCCCCCGCATTTCCGTCCCGGAATGGTGAAGCCCTGCGGACAGCGGCCGCCTTTTTCAAGTTTCACGCAATGCCAGACGAAATAGAGACAGCCCGAGGGCCAGCATTTTTTTTCGCGCAGGACGTGATAGGCCGACACGGCGCCGCCGAAGCGGCGGTGCGCCTCCTGGCGGCACCGGAACACGTCGGTGCGTTTCAGTGGGTTGATCACGCCCTATCCCCGCCGGAAAAGTCGAGCTCGTTTTCGGAAGCGCCGTGTTCCAGGTCGTACAGCGACTTCCGTCTCGATTCCAGGTCCAATATTTCTTCTCCCCGGTATTCCGCTGCGGTCTGCAGCACCGCGGCCTGCTCCATCGCCGCCTGGAACAGGGGCTCGGCTTTGCGCCGCCACTCCGGGTCCCGGATGGGGTGGTGGTCGTACAGGATGCGGCGGCTTCCGGATTCGGAAATCAGGCGGCGCATCCGGCGGATGAGCGGCGCAGTCGCGGGCCGCCGGACCCCGCGCTCGGCCGGATTCGAGTCCGGGCCGTCGAGGTACAGCACCGACGGCTTGGCGGACGCGAGAAAAAGGGCGGTCGGCTCCGGATAGACGCCCTTTGCGGCCGAGGCGAACGCGAACGATTCTTCCCCTTCGGTGATGACCAGTGGAATGGACGCCTCGCGGGGGTCTGACGGTCCGGCCGGGACGAAGTCGCCGAAAGTGACGCGGCAGGCGCCGGCGGGGAAGGCGGTCCCGTCCGCGAAAACGATTTCCTCGCACAGGTTCCGAACGGCTTTCAGAAACGCGAAGGCGCGGGTGCGGCTTTCGGAGGAGAGACAGAGATTGGGATTCTTCACCAGGAGTCGCTTGCCCTTCATCCATTCGGGCGACTCAAACCGGACATGCTCGGCGTCCCATCGGGTGACGGCGACGATTCGGGCGGTCTTGACGTACAGGGAGACGCGGCCGAGCGCCTTGGCCAGACGGTCGGTTTCAAGTGGATGGGGCGGAAGACCGCGGCGGCGTTCGGCCAGAACGGCGCCGGGATCGATCAGGACGCTGGCGCCGCGGCATTCGACGTAAGTGGCCATCGAGCGGACACCCATGGAGTCCGCCGCGAGCGGGATGATCTGCATATCGAGCGCCCCTGTAAATGAAAAGGGTTTTGGCGGCACCTGCCGCCAAAACCCGGCGATCCGCGTTCCGTTGGCTTTACGTCCCGATTTTCCAGGACGAGAGGTATTCCTTCTGCTCTTCGGTGAGCTCGTCGATGCGCACGCCCATCGATTCGAGCTTCAGCCGCGACACCCAGTCCTCGATTTCGGCCGGGACGTCGTACACCCGCGTTTCCAGTTTTCCCGCGTTCTTCACGACCCATTCGGAGCACATCGCCTGGGTCGAGAAGCTCATGTCCATCACGCTTGCGGGGTGTCCCTCGGCCGCGGCGAGGTTGATGAGCCGGCCCTCGGCCAGCACGCGCAGGGCCCGGCCGTTCGGCAGGACGAATTCGTCGACGTTCCGGCGCACCTCGGGGCGCGTCTCCTTCGCCATCTTCTTCAGCGCGTCCAGGTCGATCTCGACGTTGAAGTGACCCGAGTTCGCGAGAATCGCGCGATCCTTCATCACCTCGAAATGCTCCCTGCGGAGCACATGGATGTCGCCGGTCAGGGTGCAGAAGAGGTCCCCGATCTTCGCGGCGTCGGCCATGGGCATGACCTGGAACCCGTCCATCGCGGCCTCGATGGCCTTGATCGGATCCACTTCGGTCACGATCACGTGCGCGCCCATGCCCTTGCAGCGCGCGGCGAAACCCCGGCCGCACCAGCCGTACCCGGCCACGACCACGGTCTTTCCGGCGAGCAGAATGTCCGTCGCCCGGATGATTCCGTCGACCGTGGACTGCCCCGTGCCGTAGCGGTTGTCGAACAGGTTCTTGGTCTTGGCGTCGTTCACCGCCACGACGGGGATCTTCAGCGACTTGTCCGCGGCCATGGCCCGCAGCCGGATCACGCCCGTGGTCGTTTCCTCCATACTCCCGAGAATTTCCTTCGTCTGGTCCGGGTAGTCGAAATGGATGGTGGACACGAGGTCGGCGCCGTCGTCCATGGTCACATGGGGTTTCGCCTCGATGGCCGTCCGGATGTGGCGGTAGTACATGTCCTTGTCCTCGCCGCGCACCGCGTGCACGGCGATGCCGTATTCCTTCACCAGCGCGGCGGCCACGTCGTCCTGCGTGGACAGGGGGTTGGAGGCGACGAGCAGGACGTCCGCACCCCCGGCCTTGAGGGTCCGGACCAGGTTGGCGGTTTCGGCGGTCACGTGCAGGCACGCCGACAGGCGCTTGCCCGCGAAGGGCTTTTCCTTCTCGAAGCGCTTGCGGAGCAGGTTGAGAACGGGCATGTCCTGGTCGGCCCATTCGATGCGGCGCCTGCCTTCAGCGGCGAGCCCGGGGTCCTTGATTTCAAAATTCATTTCGTTTCCTTCTGTTTGAATGATCCGCGGGTCGGGCCCGGCGGCAACAGCCGTACCGCCGGGCGGAGCCGCTGTTGTGAGAGTCGAATGAAGAACCGGTCGGGACCGGGTCAGGGAGGGTCAGGCCGGCCTAGGCTTTGATCAGCTCTTCCGTGCGGTCCGTCTTCTCCCAGGTGAATTCAGGCTCGGTCCGGCCGAAATGGCCGTAGGCGGCCGTCTTGCGGTAGATCGGGCGGCGCAGGTTCAGGCGCTCGATGATGCCCTTCGGCCTGAGGTCGAACACCTTCTTGACCTTGCGTTCGAGCTCCGCATCCGACGCCTTGCCCGTTCCCTGGCTTCGGACAAGCACGGACACCGGCTCGGCCACGCCGATGGCGTAGGCGAGCTGCACCGAGCAGCGGTCCGCCAGGCCCGCGGCCACCACGTTCTTGGCGACCCAGCGCGCGGCATAGCACGCCGATCGGTCCACCTTGGTCGGGTCCTTGCCCGAGAAGGCGCCGCCGCCGTGGCTCTCGTACCCGCCGTAGGTGTCGACGATGATCTTCCGGCCGGTCAGCCCCGTGTCGCCGTGGGGCCCGCCGATGACGAAGCGGCCGGTCGGATTGATGAAGGTCTTCAGCTTCTTCGCGTCCGTGAGTTCCGGCGGCAGGACCGGCAGGATCACCTTTTCGAGCACGTCCTTCCGCAGCTGCTCGATCGGCGGATCCGGGTCGTGCTGGGAGGAGATGACCACTGCGTCCACGGCCACAGGCTTCTGTCCCTCGTACAGGATGGTCACCTGACTCTTGCCGTCCGGCCGCAGGTAGGGGAGGATCTTCTCCTTGCGCACGTCGGCCAGCCGGCGCGTCAGCCTGTGGGCCAGCATGATCGGCAGGGGCATGAGCTCCGGCGTCTCATTGGCCGCGAAGCCGAACATCATGCCCTGGTCGCCCGCGCCCTCGCGGTCGACGCCCATTGAAATGTCGCCGGACTGCCGCTGAATCGTGTTCAGCACGGCGCAGGTCTCGTAGTCGAAGCCGTAATGCGCGTTGGTGTACCCGATGTCCATGACGACCTTGCGGACCAGGTCGGGGATGTCCACGTACGTTTCCGTCGTGATCTCTCCGCCCACCAGGACCATGCCGGTCGTCACGTAGGTTTCACAGGCCACGCGGCCTTTGGGGTCGTCGGCCATCACGGCGTCGAGCACCGCGTCCGAAATCTGGTCCGCGACTTTATCCGGGTGCCCCTCGGTCACCGATTCGGAAGTGAAGGGATGCAGTTCCATTGAAGACTCCTGTTCAGGGGGTGAGGCCGTCACTGGCCGAGTTTTTTCTTGAGAAAATTGATGTTGTCGATTTCGGTCGGATCCGCGCCGTTCAGCACCGCCAGGTACAGGCTGACCACGTCGCCGAGGTGCACGAGGTAGAGGAGGCGTTCGAAGGCCGTCGAACCCTTGGCCTGCGCCTCGAACGCCTTGCCGCGGTTCTTCTCCACCAGGCCGCGGATGACGTTCATTCTCAGTTTGACGCGGGGGTGCTCGTCCGGCGAGCGCAGGAGCACGGCGGCCAGCGCGCCGTAATACGGCTTCGTGGCGGCCAGCCGCTTCCATCCCACGATCTCGTTGTGGCACATCTCGGGGACGGCCAGGACGGCCGCGTGGATCTTGCTGTTCTCGTTGAACTGGCACTTCCATCGGAAGCCGACGGATTCGAGCGTTCCCTCGGCCGCGGAGATCAGCGGGAACCGGCCCTTGAGTTTTTTCGCCAGCAGGGCCGCAGCGTTGTTTGTGCTCTTGAGATCGGCCATTTTCGCGCTCTCGCGGGCGATGAACGCGGCCGCCCGGTCGAAGGCCTCTTTCGGGATGGGGCTCACGCCGAACCCGTCGAAGATCCGGAGCAGGACGCCGAGGCTGAAACCCAGGGCCGAACGCGGGGGGTATCCGGACGGGATGGAAACGAGGGGAAGATTCCGCGATTTCGCGATCTCGGCGATGCGGCCGCCGGAGGTGACGCACAGCACCCGGCATCCCCGGCCGACGGCCTGCTCCGTCGCGGAGAGGGTCTCTTCCGTGTTGCCGGAATAGCTCGACGCGATGAACAGGGTGCCGCTGTCCGCGAAAGCGGGCAGGTCATAGCCCCGGTTTACGGCCATCGGCACGCGCAGGCCCGCGCCCAGCACGGACTTGAGGATGTCGCCGGCGATGGCCGACCCGCCCATGCCGCTGAACACGATGTTCCGGATCGAGGCGAAGTCGATCGACACGGGCGACGTCTCGGCGATGGCCCAGCCCTTTTTGAGCTGATCCGGGAACTCCAGGATCTTGGGAAACATGGAAGACCGGTCGGCGGCCTTCACGGTTTTGGCGTTGAGTGCGGGCATTCATTCCTCGTGAAATTTGTCGTTCAGGAGTTTCTCGATGGCGTCCAGGACCTCGGTCTCCTGGGGCCCCCTGGCTCGGAACGTGAGACTGCTGCCCTGTTCCGCGGCCAGCATCAGGACGCCCATGATGCTCTTGGCGTTGATTGAACTGCCGCTCTTGACGACCTGTACGTCTGCATCGAACCGCGAGGCGGTTTCCACCAGCAGGGCCGCCGGCCGCGCGTGCAGGCCGAGTTTGTTCTGTATTTTAAGTGTGCGTTCCATGAGATGCTTTCAAATTAATAAAACTTTTTATTTTAGCAAATCTTTTGAATAAAATCAAGAACAATGTTGACATTGTATGAATTTGTCAGTATATTTATCGTCTAAATTCGTGTTCTCAGACATACCCTAAGTCATTGGTATGTCTGAAAATAGAATCCATCTCTTTTCGCAAGGAGGTTGAATCCACCCATGCTGCAAGGTCTGACCCCGTTTGAACAGGTGGCGATCCTGTGCGTTCTCGGCATCGCCATCCTGGGTCTGCTCTACGCGCTGATGCTGCGCAGGCAGATTCTCAAGGAAGACCGCGGATCGGCCAAAATGATCGAAGTCTGGACCGCGATCCGCGACGGCGCCGACACCTACCTGAAGCGCCAGCTCAAGTCCATTCTGCCCATGATCGGATTCCTGACCGTGGCCCTCTTCTTCTCGGTGTTCGTCGTGCCCCCGTCTTCCGAGGCGATGGAGCGGTTCGCGGGCATGCCCGAGGAGACGGTCCGCCTGATCATCGGCTTTGCCCGGGCACTGGCCTTCATCATGGGCGCCGGTTTTTCGCTTCTCGTGGGGCAGTTGGGCATGCGCATGGCGGTGGAAGCCAATGTGCGCGTGGCCGCCGCGGCCCATAAGTCGTTCGGCGACTCCCTGCGCATCGGCTATCGCGCCGGCACCATCACGGGCATGTTGACCGACGGCCTGGGACTTTTCGGCGGAACCATCATCTTCATCATACTCGGCATCGCGGCGCCCGACGCCCTGCTCGGATTCGGGTTCGGCGGCACCCTGCTGGCGCTGTTCATGCGCGTGGGCGGCGGCATCTACACCAAGGCTGCGGACGTGGGCGCCGACCTGGTCGGCAAGGTCGAAGCGGGCATTCCCGAGGACGACCCCCGGAACCCGGCCGTGGTGGCGGATCTGGTCGGCGACAATGTCGGCGACTGCGCCGGCATGGCGGCCGACATCTTCGAATCGTATGAAGTGACCATCGTGGCCGGCCTGATCCTCGGCCTGGCGCTGTTCCACATGACGGGCCACATGGAATGGATCGTCTATCCCCTGCTCGTCCGGGGCATCGGCGTGCTCTGCTCGATCATCGGCACGTACGCGGTGAAGGGCGGACCGGGAAAGAGCGGCGACGCCATGAAGTCCATTTTCAAGGGCTTTTTCACGTCGGCCGTCATCTCGATCGCCCTCTTCGGCGGCCTGGGCTACTTCTACATGGCGAACGTTCCCGGCGGCTGGTGGCGGCCCTTCGCGGCCACCGCGATCGGCGTGATGCTGGCCATGCTCATCGACCGGCTCACCGAGTATTTCACCGGCACCAATAAACGGCCGGTCAACGAGATCCGCGACTCCACGAACACGGGCCCGGCAACGACCATCCTGACCGGCCTGGCCGTGGGCTTCGAGTCGACCGTATGGTCCGTGCTCGTCATCGCGGCCACCATATTCGGCTCCATCCTGATTTTCGGGACCATGGACGTCTCGCTCATCGAGAAGGTCACCTACATTCTGTACGGCGTGGCCATGACCGGCATCGGCATGCTGACCCTGACCGGGAACAACGTGGCCATGGACTCGTTCGGGCCCATCGCGGACAACGCGAACGGCATCGGCGAGATGGCCTGGTCGGGCAAGAAGGACAAGTCGACCGTAGAGGCCCGCCAGATCCTGGCCGACCTGGACGCCGTCGGCAACACGACCAAGGCCATCACCAAGGGCGTGGCCATCGGCTCCGCGGTCATCGCGGCGGTTTCGCTGTTCGGATCGTTCATCACCGACGTCTCGAAGATCGATCCCATGGCGCTCGCGAACGGCATCCGCGTGTCCGAGCCCATGGTGTTTGTGGGCATGCTCATCGGCGCGGCCCTGCCGTGGCTGTTCTCGTCGTTCTGCATTCAGGCGGTCAGCCGCGCGGCTTCGTTGATCGTCGAGGAAGTGCGGCGCCAGTTCAAGGCCGGCGTGCTCAAGGGCAAGGTGAAGCCCGATTACCGGGCCGCCGTCAATATCTCCACCTCCGCGGCGCAGAAGGAGCTCGTCAGCCTGGCCCTGCTCGGCGTGGTGACCCCGGTGGTCGTCGGCCTGGTGTTCAAGGTCGAGGCCCTTGGCGGATTCCTCGCGGGTATCATCGTGTCCGGCCAGCTGCTGGCCGTGTTCATGTCGAACGCGGGCGGCGCCTGGGACAATGCCAAGAAAATGATCGAGGACGAGCCCCGCGACATCAAGAAAAACACCGGCAAGGGCTCCGAGCGGCACAAGGCGGGCGTGGTCGGCGACACGGTCGGCGATCCCCTGAAGGACACGGCCGGTCCGGCGCTGAACCCGATGATCAAGGTCGTGAACATGGTGTCCCTGATCATCGCGCCCATCGTGGTCCAGTACACGCACCTGGGATGGCTCGGCTGGGTTGTGGTGGCCGGTCTGATGGCCAGCCTGGTCTGGGCGATCGGCAACAGCAAGAAACCCGTGCCGTCTCTCGTGAAGAAGTAAAATCGCGGCACCCGGTTTTGTTCAAGCGTTTTCCAGGGCGGTCCCGTTTTTCGGGGCCGCCCCTTTGTTTTTTCATGTGGGCTTATTATATTTGAATCAATGTTGGAAGGGAGATTTGAGATTAACGATTGCAGATTGAAGATTTCAGATCGAAGACCAACAGGCCTTTTCCGATCTGAATTCTTCAATCGTTCATCTTCAATCTGAGATCAGTTCATTGAGACCCGTCGGACGGGGGAGATGCTGAAGTTCTGAAAACAGCGGAGGACCGCATGAAATTCCACACCGAGTATCTCTGGTTTCAGACGAAATCGAAGCGGGAGCTGGTCCGGATCACGGACGAGGTCGAAGCCGCGGTATTGAAATCGGGCGTGCAGGAGGGTATGGCGCTCGTATCCGCGATGCACATCACGGCCGGCGTGATCGTGAACGACGACGAGCCCGGAATCCAGACGGATTTCGACGCGTGGATCGAGGGCCTCGCCCCGTTCCGGGAAGACTACCGGCACCACCGCACCGGGGAGACGAACGGCGACGCGCACCTGAAAAGCATACTCGCGCATCACCAGGTCGTGGTCCCGGTCACCGCGGGCAAGCTCGACCTCGGTCCCTGGCAGCAGATTTTCTACGCGGAGTTCGACGGGAGGCGGAGGAAGCGGCTGGTTATAAAAGTCATGGGGGAATAGGGAGGAATGATAGGCGGATTCGGTGTAGGCTGGAGTTTCCCGAAAGGCGCGCCCCAATTCGGGCACAAGCGTGATGGGAGGGGCGGCTCGTCGCCCGAAGGGCGATGGGGGAATAGAAAAAGTTCAAGGTTCAAAGTTCAAAGCGAACAGACGATTTCAGATCAACGATTGCAGACCGAAGGCTGTGGGCCGAAGGTCCGCGTCAGCGGATTGAAGATCTCAGATCGAAGAATAGGCACCGGGTGCCCTCTTTTATTCGTAAATCTGAGATCGTTAATCGTTGATCTGAAATCTTTTTTTCTTTGAACTTTGAACCTTGAACTCCAACGCGCGATCGAGCCGGAACCGTCCGGTTTCCTTCTCCTTCGTCCGAATATAAAAAAGCCTCCCGTTTTCCGCCGGGAGGCTTTTTTTAATGCGAAAATCAGAAACGGGCTACTTGCCCTCTTTCCTCAGGGCTTCCGCGGTCTTGAAGGCCTCGTCGCTCTTCGCCTTCATCTTCAGGTTGCCGTACGCTGCGGCCAGGTTGGTCCAGGCCTGTGAATTGTCGGGCTTGACCTGGGTTGCCTTTTCCAGAAACGGAATGGCTTCGGTGTATTTCTTCAGCTGGAGATTGGCGGTTCCGACCATCATGTTCGCCTCGAAATCGTCCGGATTGGTGGCGATCACCCGCGTGAAATACCCCAGGGCCTTCTCGTAATTGCTCTGCAGGATGTACAGCCGGCCCATGTTGTAGAGCAGGTCGGTGTCGTTCGGGGACTGGTCCAGGGCCTTCTGGTAGGTGTCGATGGCCCTGTCGTTTTTGCCGAGCAGATCCCAGGAGAAAGCCGTATAGGTCAGCGCGTCCTTGTACTCCTTGGAAGTCGGGAGCGCCTTCGCGAGCACGCGTTCCATGGCGGAGACGCATTTCTCGTACTGCTTGCCGCGGTAATACAGGAGCCCCAGGGAAGTCTGAATGTCCAGGTCGGTCGAATCGACCGTGAGAGCCTTCCGGTAGGTCTCGATCGCGAGCGAGTCTTTTTCCATCTGCATGTAGGTGTAGGCCAGGTTCTTGTAGGCGTCGGTGCGTTTCGGCAGGAGCTCCGAGGCGAGCTGGAACTGGGCCGCGGCTTCCGTCAGTTTCCCTTCCTTGATGCGGCCGACGCCGAGATTGAAGATGTCCGCGTAGTATTTGCCGCGGTAACCCTCGATGTCCACTCCGTGCGCGGGATTGATCGCCAGGCTTTTGGTGAAGGCCTCATTCATTTCGCGGTACATGCCCTTGGTGCCGTACGCCTGTCCCATGACGAAATAGGCCTCGTAATTGTCCGGGAACTGGGCGACCGCAAGCTGACACTGCTCGATGGCCTTGTCGTAGTTGCTCTGCTGCATGTACACCTTGGCCGATGTGGTGTAGGTGTCCTGACAGCCCGTCCAGACGGCGATCAGCCCGAGCAGAGAAAGCGCGGCCGCGATCCGGATAAACGGTTTGTTCATGAACCGACCTCCTGGGAGAGTGATGTTGGGATAACAGGAAAAGACATTTAATTTACGTTGAGGGATATGGGTTGTCAAGATTATTTTTAAAAAACGCGTTTTTTTAAAGGACAATCCGCTTGATAATCCTGGAAAGATTTCTTATATTCGACCCATCCTGTTCATCAACCGGTTCCGAGGTTTGGCCACTAGTCACTTAACTCCCCCAAAAACAGCATCCAAGCGCATCGGATGTTTGCTTATTCATGGTTTTACCGGTACTCCTTGGGTTTTTGAGGAATTAAAGTTTTATCTTGAGGAAAAACAAGTAATTGTTTCGGATCCTCTTCTGCCCGGCCATGGTACGTCTCCTGAAGACCTGAACCGGATTCGATGGGAAGAGTGGACCGCATGCGCAGCTGAAAACCTGGAGGGTCTTCGATCCAGGTGTGATTCCCTGTTTATTGCAGGCCTTTCAATGGGAGGAGTGATCGCGCTGTACACGGCTCAGAACCGGCCGTGCGACGGCGTTATCACGATGTCCGCGCCTTTCCGTTTCGGCCGTTCCATGACCGCTTTCATCCCGATTCTCAGGCTGTTCAAACGGAGCTGGAGAAAATCCGGCTCGCAGGAGCACCAGAAGGAGGAAGTGGGTTATGACCGGTATCCGCTCAACGCATTGACCCAGATGATGCGGATGATGAAGACCGTGCGGAAGGGCATGCCGCGGTTACAGGTTCCCCTGCTGGTGCTGCATTCAAAGGGAGACCGCCGCGTTCCGGTCTCGAACAGCCGTGAACTGTTCGATGCCGCTGCATCTGAGCGGAAAGGGATACGTCTGCTGGACCATCCCTGTCATGTCATCACCAAGGGCCTGGATCAGGAACTTGTGCAGAGAGGCGTGTGGGAGTTCATCCGGGAAAACGCATAGCGAAGCGTCTCAGGAATATGCGGTCACACTGAGTCGCCGATCCGATTGCACGAGAAGATTTAAGTTGTTGAATTACAGATTATTAAGAGGGATGATTCTGCGGGTCTCAACGAAACATGGCTTTGATGCTTCCCCAGGTGTGCTTGATTCCGGACTGGCCTTCAGCGGATGCGATCACATCGAAAACCTGCGAATTTCCGGAACGGTCAATGAGGATCAGGCGGTAATAGAGGGTATTGACTCCGGTCTTGAAAATCGTGTTGTCCCGGTACGAGTAGGTTCGTCTCTGCCAGGAATCGCCGGAAGCGGCTGTTTTTCCGATGTGAATCCAACGGGTCCGGTCGCTGCTTCTCTCGATTTCGAACCGGGCCAGGTTGGATTCCTCCTCGGTCGACCAGACGAGCACGACTGCACTCTGGTCCCGCGACGCGTAGAATTCGGAGACGCGCGTGGCTGCCCGGCCGGCCGCAAGAGCCAGTAAAATCAGCAGAAAAACAGGGATACGGATTTGAATGGGGGAATGCATGACTGAAATCAATTTATCGCAAGAGCATCAAAAAGTCAAGGACTTTTTGGAACGGTTGATCCCGGGAACCGTATAACAAGTGGTTCAGACGGGGGCGTTCCGAAACCCAAACGCCGCGAAGGAACCCATGTCGAGAAGAATGAAAAACCGAGCCAATCAATCACTGGACCGCTATCTGCAGGAGATCGGGGAAGTCCCGCTCCTCAGCCCCGAGGAGGAAATCGACCTCGCCCGGCGGATCAAGAAAAACGATCAGGACGCCCTGGAGAGACTGACCAAGGCCAACCTCCGTTTCGTCGTGAGCGTGGCCAAGCAGTACCAGAACCAGGGGCTTTCGCTCGGGGACCTGATCAACGAGGGGAATCTAGGCCTGATCAAGGCCGCCAAGCGTTTTGACGAAACGCGCGGATTCAAGTTCATCTCTTACGCGGTGTGGTGGATCCGCCAGTCCATCCTGCAGGCGCTGGCCGAGCAGAGCCGGGTCGTGCGTCTGCCCCTGAACCGGGTCGGCGCCCTCAACAAGATCGGCAAGGCCTTCAGCAATCTCGAGCAGGAATTCGAGCGCGAACCGAGCGCGAGCGAGATCGCCGAAGAGCTTGAAATGACGGCGTATGAAGTTTCGGACACGCTCAAGATTTCGGGCAAGCATCTGTCTCTCGACGCGCCGTTCAACCAGGGAGACGACAACCGCCTGCTCGACGTCATCGAGGACGACCAGCAGCAGCCGCCGGATGACCTTCTGCTCAACGAATCGCTGCGCATCGAGGTTCAGCGCGCCCTGACCACGCTCTCCGACCGCGAAGCCGAAGTGATCAAGCTTTACTTCGGACTGGAGCGGGAACACCCCCTGACGCTTGAGGAAATCGGCGAACGGTTCAGCCTGACGCGCGAGCGTGTGCGCCAGATCAAGGAAAAAGCCATTCGAAGGCTGAGGCACACGTCCCGCAGTCGCATGCTGCGGAGCTATCTCGGGTAGGATATTAAAAAGTGCCGGGCACCCCCGAGATGACCGGCACTTTTGCGAAGAGGTTCAGGAAAATGCCCGGCGCCTCGCAGGAGACGGGCATTTTTTTAATACAAAGAATTTTTATCACCTGATAACAGGCCTATCTAATTGAATAATATGAATTAAAGATGTTTCCCGGTATGGAATGCCTCCTTCTTTGTCCTTGACAATACCATGTAAAATACTTAAATTTGCTAAAATTTCCTTATATAGAAACAAACCTGTCCTCCATCATTTCGAACCGGATCGCGCGGGAGACGGCATGCTGAACGAGAAAATCCGTTTGCTGTATTTTTCAGGAGGGACAGGTCTCAGGCAGTTCAGCCTCAATCCCAAGCAGTTTTACACCTATTCCGCGGCCGGCGTTTTCGCCCTCCTTCTCGTTCTGAGCATCGGTATTCATCTTGTCACCGGACTTTTTCACAATATCCGCATCGATTCGCTGACGCAGAACCGCGACGAACTTCAGAAAGAGCTCATCGCGATGAAGGAACAGATCGCGGTCCTCAACTCGCATGTGTCCGAGGTCGAGAATACGGGCGACATGCTCCGGAACGTGGCCGGATTGCCGGCCATCGACCAGGACGTCCGGCAGGTCGGCGTCGGCGGACCCTATTCCGCGAATATCCCGGAATACCAATACCTCAACGACGAGGTCAGCCGCACAGCCGCTGAAGCCCGCATGGACCTGAACAAGATCGAACGCGAGATCCGGCTCGAGCGGGCCAGCCTGCAGGAAATCAACCTGCTTCTCGGCGAACAGAAAACGCGCGCGGAACAGCTGCCCAGCATACGCCCGATTCTCGGCGCGAAGGTCATCGAGAACTTCGGGCTGAGAATGGATCCTTTCCTCGACAAGATCGCGTCGCATGAGGGAGTCGACGTTCCCATGCCGCTCGGAACCAAGGTGCTGGCGACGGCCGCCGGAACGGTCAAGGTGGCGAAGACCATTTACACCCCGTACAAGAGCTACGGCATGGAAGTCGTGATTGACCACGGTTTCGGATTCGAAACGCGGTACGCCCACCTCTCCAAGATTCTCGTTTCTCCCGGACAGCGCGTCAAGAGATGGCAGGCCGTCGGCGAGGTCGGAGAAACAGGCCGGGCCACCGGCCCCCACCTTCACTACGAGGTAATGAACGCGGGAAGACCCGTCAATCCGTCGTTCTTCATGTTCAATTGAACATCCGGTTTTTTCCGGAACCGTCAGCCGCTGAGATGTATCTTGGCGGCTTTTTTTTGTAACTTTTTGTCATCCATCACGTATGCAAGAACGAGGGATACCAGCCTGATCTTGTCGAAAACAGGATAAAATTATGAAAATCATAAATTTAACCATAATTCTTCTTGTTGCAGGCGTATCGTATGCATCGGGCGGCGACAAATCCGAGTCTGTCACCCTTCCGAACGGGATGACCGCGATTCTCCATCCGTTTCCGCACACGAACGTGGCGTGCGTGGCCCTGTTCGCCAGGGCCGGTTCGATATGCGAGACGGATTCCACGGCCGGCATCACCCGTTTCATGGAAAAATCGCTTTTCAGGATGACCGGAAGCCGCAGGGACGTGCGCGCCGACATCGATTCCTACGGGGGCGATTTTCAGTCGGGCGTCAACCAGGACTTTGCGGTGTTCGCGGTCACGGCCAGTGGCGATTTTCTGTTCCCCATTCTCGACCTGTTCGACGATGTCGTCCGGGACGCGCGGTTCAGCGACTCGCTCTCTGCGGATGTCCGGGTGGAGCTGACCCGGCGGCTGGAGGAGGAGCGGAAAAATCCGGACGTGCAAATCCTCTCCCGTTTCCTGTCCCTGGCTTTCTACGAACATCCCTACCGGTTCATGCCGCACGGGTCCGCCGGGGGATTCCGAAGACTGACCACCGCTGACATACGCCGCCACTACGAGCAGTCGTTCGTGCCGGAGAATCTGGTGCTCGTGATCACCGGGCAATTCAAACGCGGGGAACTGATCGGCCGCCTCAAGGGCGGAATCGGCCGCTTCGAACGGGAGTCTCCGGCCCTTCCGGCGTGGAAGCCCGAACCCCGCCACACCGGGGCCGTGGATGTGCGTGAGCGGCACGGGTTCGGCCCGAGCGTGGCTTTCGTCTCCGTCGGCTGGCCCGCTCCCGCCGTGTCCGACCCGGCCACGGTCGCGATGGATGTGCTCGTCACCGCTCTGGGAAAAGGGCAGAGTTCCAGGCTCAACCGGCAGATCCGTGTTTCCGCGCCGTCCCTATATGGCGTCTGGTCGGAATACCGGACGCCCCGCGATCCGGGTTTCATCCGCATCACCGCCGCCTGCCCGCCGGTCGACGCGGATTCGGTGCGCAGCGCCATTCAGCGCGAGGTGAGGATTCTGCGGGACGATTTGATGCCGGAACCGGAGATGGCGAGGGCCAAACGCATGCTCACGGCCACGGAAGCGTTCAGCCGCGAAGGCGCGACGGATTACGCCAATTACATCGGTTACTGGGCGACCATGGCCGATCTCGATCTGGCGCGGCAATACCTGAAGCGGATACGGGCCGTCCGCCAGGAGGACGTGCGCGACGCGGTCCGGACTTTCATGACGGACGAACAGCGCGTATCCATCATCCTGATGCCTCAATGAAAAGGGCCGGAGAGAGCCGATGAAGATCCGATTGATTGCGCTGATGACGGCGGCCGGCGTTCTGATTTCGGCCGGATGTGCGAGACGGTCCGGCGTGAAAACCGTCGTACTGGAGAACGGCCTGCGCGTCGTGATCACGGACTACCCGTCGCCCGTGGCGGCCGCCGTGGTCTGGCTGGACTACGGAGAGCGGGACGGCGCGCCCGGCATCAGCCGGGCCGTCAACCGCATGCTGCTGGGCGGCACGGAGATCCGGACCCGGAACCAGATCTTCCGGGAGATCGAGAGCGCTGGCGGCTGGATCGGCGTGGAAACGGGTCTCACCGGATCGATCATGGTGCTCCAGGCGCCGGCCGAGGAATTCACGTCCTGTTTCGCCATTCTCGCCGAATGTCTGTCGCGGTCGACTTTCGACAGCACCGAACTTGCGGCCGAGGGCGGATTTGAAGATGGCGGCGCCGGATTCGCCAAGATCCTGAGGAAGAAGCAGAGGAAGGATTCGGACATCCGTTCCGTCCTGTTTCCCGATTCGCCCGCGGGCGCGCCCGGTGCGAAGAAAACGTGGTCCGTGAATGCCGATTCCGTCGCCGCTTTCGCCGAACGCCATGTGCGTCCGGAGCGGATGATCGTTTCCATCGCGGGCCGATGCGACTGTAAAACCGTTCTCAAAACCCTGAACGCGGCCTGGCGCGGCAGGCGGGCGCCCGAGCCGTTTCCGGCTTTTGAACCGGGAGCCGCGGTTTCCGGGCCGGTTCTCGGAACACTCAGGACGCCGCGATCCGCGGGTCCGCACCGCAGGGACAGCCTGTTCGCGGCCCTGAGAACCTCCGTCCCTTACGGTCCGGATTTCCTGATGGAATACCTGACCGGCCTGGCCCTCTCCGCAAAACAGGACGGACTGCTGGCGCATGCCGCATCCGGAGGCGCCGCTTCAGCCGCGGGCCTCGACCTGGATTTCTATTTCCAGAACGAAGCCGACTACGGGTACTGGGTCGCTTCCGCTGTTCCGGTTGCGGGGAAGGGAGCCGGCGCGGCCGGCCGCCTGGAGGCTCTGCTCGTGGAAGCGCAGCGCAACGGAATCTCCGAACCGGTTTTCAACACCGCCCGGAGGCGGCTCGAATCCGCTTTCGCCATCCGCTCGCAGTACACGCTGAATCACGCGTATTTCGGCGCGTTGGCCGAAAGGCTCGACCTGCCGTACCGATCCATTTTCGATCTTCAGAAAGCCGCGGCTTCGGTGACGCATGGACAGCTGAACGGGCGGCTCGGGGATATCCTGCCGAGAGTGCGGATTCTGACCGCGTCCGGCCAAGGCCGTTGAAACGCTGAAGTGCCTGGCACCTGACCGGTACCCGGCACTTGAAGAAACGGATATGCCCGGCACCTCGCAGGCGCCGGCATTTCAATGAAAAAGGGAACCTTCCTTGAGAGGGTTCCCTTTTTTTATGGGTGACCCCGGGGTTTTCTCCGGGGTGATTTCATGGGGCTTGAGTCAGCGAGAGACGAACGATTTCAGAAAGCGGAACAGCTCCGAAACGCGTTCGTCGAAAGGCGACTGGGACGATCCGGTGAACAGCAGGTTGTAATAGCGGTCCGAGGCCGGCTTGTTGAAGCCGATGCACAGCGGATAGTTCATTTTTCTCGCCAGGTAGATCGCGGTCAGCGAGAAATCCGGGTCCAGGTCGAGCAGGGTGTCGAATGCGCCGAGATTCAGGCCGGCCAGCACCTGCGAGCTCCGAATCTGGCCGACCGTGTTCTTCTTCAGGTGCAGGTAGAGCACGGGTTTGCCGGGAT
>CAZNXX010000016.1:19288-29574 GCA_964577095.1 uncultured bacterium
ATCTGGCCGACCGTGTTCTTCTTCAGGTGCAGGTAGAGCACGGGTTTGCCGGGATCCGGCCCTCCGGAGCCGTCGGGCGAGCCGGGGCAGATGAACGTGAAGCGGCCCGCGGGAAACACCGCGTCCAGCTGGCGCATGGTCCTGGCCGTGAGCCGATGGCCGGTGGAGGCCGGAAGCACCACGAGCAGGCGGGCCGATTTCTTCAGGGTTTTCTTGAATTCGAGAGGAACCGTTCGGCTGAAGGGGCGCGTGAAGGAGCGGACGATTCTTTCCTGTATCTGATCGCGAAGGGTCATGAAAAACAATATAAGAAATTCATCCGCGTTTATCAACAGGCACTTGCCTGAATCGCCGCAGAAAGGCGTCGCAGAGAACCGCGAAGGACATGGCCGCGAGGCAGGCCAGCAGTCCCCGGCTGTAGCCGCCCGGTTCCGCGGGCAGTGAACCGGCCGCGTCCGCGATCAAGGCTGAGACGGATCGGAGCATCCCTTCCAGAAGCCGCATTCCCGAATCCGCCGCCTGTCTGAGCCGCTCCGGCATCCAGACCGCGTACACGGCAGCCGCGGCTGCGGCTGCGCCGGAGAGGGCCAGGCCCGAAGCCCAGGGCATGGGCTCGCGAGCCGGCCGGAGGGCTTCGGTTTTCGCGAGAACAGACCTGAAGAAGGATCCGTCCAGACCGAAGCGGGGTTCGGCCTTCTCCAGACTTTCGAAGAGCCGGCGGTACTGGTTCATCGCCTCTCTGCAGGCCGGGCATGCGGTCAGGTGACGGGCCCGGATCGGGCTTTCGACCCGGCCCAGGTCAGCGGCGGACTGCAGTTCCGCGTCGCTCAGGTGTCCATTGCGCACAAATCCTCCTTCGGAACCACGGCGAGCAGCCGGTTTTTCAGCAGGCGTCTCGCGCGGAACAGCCGGTTTTTCACCGTGCCCTCGGGCATGCCCATGGCCATGGCGATTTCCGTGATGGGCATGCCGTCCAGGTGGAACAGGGTCAGGATGAGGCGGTAGCGGACCGGCAGGCGGCTGATTTCGCGGTGCAGACTTGAAACCAGATCGGGGTCCGGTCCGCCGTCCGCTCCCTCAAACGCGGCCGTATCCGCGGGACCGCCGTCCGGCAGGCCCGCGTCGGTCCACGACACCGGTTTTTTCTTCTCGAGATAATGGACGCAGGTGTTCACCGCGATTCTGGCGATCCAGGTGGAAAGCCGGCTGTCGCCGCGGAAACCGTCGAGCCCCGCGTACACCTTCAGAAAAATATCCTGGCAGAGGTCCTTCCGGTCCTCGTGATCGTCCACGGACCGGGCCACAATGTGCATGACCAGCCGCACGTGGCCGGCCATCAGGGCCGAAAAAGCGTCATTCTCTCCGCTCCGGATGCGGTCGATGAGGCGTCCGGTGTCGGTTTGGTTTACGGGCTTCACACTCTATTAGACCGGTTTCAGGCCGAAAGGTTGCATGTTTTTATTTCTCCCGTGGAATGCAACCTTTCGGATCTACGCCGGTCTATTCATACAGAGACAGGGGAACCGAAACGTACCATTCATAAAAAGGAGACCGACATGGAACACTTCAACATCGAACCGGTTCTCGTGATGGGCGTCATCTTCTGGGGAATCATCGCCATACTCCGCGAAGTTTCCCAGAACAAACTGCGGCACCGTATCGTGGACAAAGGCATGGACCCGGCTGAAGCCAGCGCCCTGTTCCGCAGCGCCTCGGCCGCGCCCCGGTGGACCAGCCTGAAGTGGGGCATGGTTCTGACCGGCATCGGGCTCGTGCTCCTGATCGGCCAGATCCTCCCGGTCGATTTTTCGGAGGAGGCGGTCATCGGCGCCATGATGGTGGCTGCCGGCCTGGCCCTGCTGACATTTCATTTCGTGATGAGCAAGGCCGTCGCGGCTTCGGACAACGGCGAACCGGCCGTCAAGGCGGAGGGGAGGAAGCGGTAGAAGGAGACGCTCCGGGAGGCTCGCAGCCTCCCGGAGCGTTTGAGCCCGCGATAAACCGGAAAGGTGCGCCGCGGATTCTGTTTGGCGAAAACCCAAAAAAAGCGGAGAGGATGGATTCCTCTCCGCTTTTCGCTTTTCAGAAAAAAAATGTGCGACGCACCTTCAAGGTGCGTCGCACATGAGTTGCGCTGTCGGTTTACGACTTCAGCTTCTTCGGCTTGAACCGGAACGTGTAGAAGACGCCCATGATGAGCAGGAGGACGCCCCACCAGATGCCCGCGTGCAGTTCGTTCAGGACCACCGGGTTTGCCGGGGGATTGAAGTATCCGTAAATGCCGGCACCCAGGATCATGACTCCATACACGTCCAGAAGCAGTCCGATCGCGAACCAGATCGAAAACGGATGTTGTTTCGCCATGTCTCACCCCTACCAGAATAGGATGTTCAGGATCACAAAAATCACGGCCACCACGCCCGCCCAGAAGATGGAACGCTTGTAGAACGGGAAGTGGCCCTCGGACGGAATCACGGTCTGGCCGTAGACCAGTCCGGTCAGCTCCTTGTCCGTCTTGGGCTTGGTCAGCAGGCTGACCACCACGGTGACGGCCACGCAGATCACCCAGCACCAGAGCGCGCGGTACATGTTTTCGGCCATGTCCGAGATGGGCGCCGTCGGTATCGACGTTCCGGCCGGGGCCGCCGCCTTCAGGGCCATCCAATCCTTCATCTGGCCGTGCGCGGACGGGGAGAAGGCCATGTACGCCAGAAAGGAGGCGTCCACGAATTTCACCCAGGCCCACATGCCGATCGATGACAGCGTGCCGGCGAGCAGTCCCCAGAATCCGCCGGCCGGCGTGGCCCGCTTCCAGAGCATGCCGAGGATCACCGTGCCGAACAATGGCGCGATGAAGAAGCTGAACAGCGCCTGCACGTAGTCCATGATGCTCTGGAACTGCATGACGAGATAGGCAGTGCCGATGCTGACCAGCACGCCGAGCAAAGTGGTCCAGCGGCCGACTTTCACGTAGTGCGCGTCCGATTTCTGCTTGGCCAGCGGACGGTAGATGTCGTAGGTCCACACGGTCGCGAACGCGCTGACGTTTCCGGCCATGCCCGACATGAACCCCGCGATCAGCGCGGTGATGCCGAGGCCCAGCAGGCCCGGCCCGCAGTACCGCGCGAGCATGAGCGGGAGCACTTCATTGTAGCTGTGCCCGCCGGTCGCGATCGCCTCCGCTTCGCCGACCAGCTTGAAGGGCAGAACGCCGAGGCCCAGCAGGCCCGGAAGAATGACGATGAACGGGACGCACATCTTGAACGCGGCCCCGATGATCGGCGCCAGCTTCGCGGAACGCAGGTCCTTGGCCGTCATCACGCGCTGGACGACCAGGAAGTCCGTGGTCCAGTATCCCATCGAGATGATCGCGCCGAGGCCGAACACGATGCCGATCCAGTTGATGCCCATGGGGTTGTCCGAGAAGGAGCCCATGGTGCGCCAGAGATGGGTGTAGTCGCCGCCCGGAAAGTTCTGGTGGATGCGGGCCACAAGGCCGCTCCACCCGCCGGCCTCCACGAGTCCGACGATGGGGATCAGCAGGGCGCCGAGCCAGATGAGGAAGAACTGAAGCACCTCGTTGAAGATCGCGGAGAGGAGTCCGCCGAGCATGACGTAGGCGGCCACGGTGAGGGAGGACACCCAGATGCTGAAATGGATGTCCCAGCCCAGCACCACCTTCATCACGAGGGCCATGGAGTACATGTTGACGCCGCTCATGAACACGGTCATGAGACCGAACGAGACGGCCGACACCGATCGCGCCCCCTCGCCGTACCGGAGCTGAAGATAGCCCGGGACCGAATGGGTCTTCGAGATGTAGTAGAACGGCATCATCACCACGGCCAGGAACAGCATCGCCGGAATGGCGCCGATCCAGTACCAGTGGGTGGCCAGGATGCCGTACTGGTAGGAGGCGGCCGCCCAGCCCATCAGTTCGAGGGAGCCGAGGTTCGCGGCGACGAAGCTCAGGCCAGCGACCCAGGCGGTCATCTCCCGTCCGGCCATGAAGAAATCCTCGCCGGTTTTCGTGTGCTTCTTGAGCATGACGCCGATTCCGATGACCAGCAGGAAGTACACGACGATGATGAGCACGTCGATGGTGCTCATTTTCAGCAGCGACCCGGATGCCCCCAGGTTCGCAGCGGCGCAGAGTGCCAGGTGACCGATCATACGCGGTTTCGCCTTCTGTTATTGAGAGTGGGAGTGAAGGAAGCGAACTCGGAACAATTTATAACGGTCTGAACAGAATGTCAAGGGGGAAATCGATTAAGGTAACGATGAAGAACCCGCCGTCGGCAGAGGCATGGCGCGGGAAACCCGGATGTGGAACGCCGCCCGATCAAAAAGCGGTTGATTTCGAGTAAAACTTTAATAAATTGCGTCATATATTGGAGTTTACCCTTCAGGGTTTCATCCGGAATTTGAGACGAGTCCCGGGCAAATCGAAATGGCCCGGCACTTTTAAGAGGTAACACATGACGCGCAGGCTCCGCGCAGGTTCGGGCATTCTGTTCACCGCCGCCCTGTTTGTATCCTGCGGCCGCGGCACATCCGACCCGTCGCTCGCGCTCCGTCCGGACCGGCTCCGGTGCGAATCGCTGCGCAATCCCGAGGGCATTTCCGAATCCGCGCCCAGGCTGTCCTGGTCCCTGGCCGGCGCAGGCCGCGGCCGCTATCAGACCGCTTACCGCATTCTCGCGGCCGCATCCATGGAAGCGCTACGGCAGGACCGGGGCGATGTCTGGGATTCCGGGCAGGTCCCCGCGGTGCGGACGGCTTTCACGGTTTACACGGGCCGCCCGCTCCGGAGCGGCGAGCCCGTGTACTGGAAGGTCAAGGTCTGGGACGAAAACAGAAGGGAATCGGACTGGAGCGATCCGGCCTTCTGGATGACCGGGCCCCTGGGATCCTTCCGGTGGAAAGCGGACTGGATCGGCATGGAAAAGCCCATGGCCGGGGACAATCCGGATGGGCCGAGGCCGGCCTGCGCCGCGAGAATGCTCCGCAGGGAATTCGACGTGCCGGACGGCCTCCGGCGCGCGGTCGTGTTCTACAGCGGACTCGGGCTGTGCGAGCTCAGCCTGAACGGCCGCCGGGTCGGGGACGAAGTGCTGTCGCCGCCGCTTTCGGATTACTCGAAACGCGTCTTCACCTTGACGCACGACGTCACGCCCCACTGCGTTCCCGGCCGCAACGCGATCGGCGTCATGCTCGGCAACGGCCGCTATTTCCCTCCCAGGCCCGACGGGAGCGGCGCCCCTCCGCCGTATCCCAAACTCATTCTCCACCTCCGCCTCGAACTGGAGGACGGTTCGATCCGTGAAATCGTCAGCGACACGACCTGGAAGCTCACCGCGTCCGGCCCGATCACGGCGAACAACGAATTCGACGGGGAATCGCACGACAGCCGCAGGGAAATGCCGGGATGGGACAGCCCCGGGTTCGACGATTCCGGCTGGGCGGCCGCCCGCCGTGTGGCCGGCCCGGCCGGGCGCCTGACCGGCAGGCCCATCGCGCCGATGCGGGTGATCCGGACCCTGAAGCCGGCGCGGCGGACGGCAGGCCCGAAGGGCGCGTTCGTCTGCGACATGGGCGAGAACGTCGCGGGATGGGTTCGGATCATGCTGCGGCGGCCGAAACCCGGCGCCTCGGTCCGGCTCCGGTTCGCCGAGACCCTGAGGCCGGACGGCGGCCTCGACACCCGCAACCTGCGCACCGCGGCTGCGGAGGACGTGTACATCGCCCGCGGCGACAGCGTCGAGACCTGGGAACCGAAATTCACCATTCACGGATTCCGGTACGTGGAGGTCTCCGCGTCCCGGGGCTGTGAGCTGGATTCCTCGGGCATCGAGGCCCGCGTCGTGCACGACGACGTGGAACGTGTCGGCTCCTTCACATGCTCGAGCCCCGTGGTGAACCGCACCTTCAACAACGCCGTGCGCGGCATTCTCGGCAATTACCGGAGCATCCCCACCGACTGCCCCCAGCGCGACGAGCGCCAGGGCTGGCTCGGCGACCGGCTCGCCTCCTCGCTGGGAGAAAGCTATGTCGCGGACGTGCGCGCCCTCTACGCGAAATGGATGGAAGACATCCGCGACAGCCAGACCGAATCGGGATCCCTCCCCGACGTCGCTCCGCCTTTCTGGAAAGTGTACACGGACAACGTGAGCTGGCCCGGCGCCTATGTCTTTTTCGGCGACATGCTCCGCGTCCAGTACGGCGATTCGCTGGCCGTGCGGCGCCATTACCCGGCCATGGCGGCCTGGATGCGGTATATGAAGCGCTACCTGTCCGGCGGCCTGATGATCCGGGACACCTACGGCGACTGGTGCGCGCCCCCGGAATCGCCCGGCCTCATCCACACGGCCGATCCGGGCCGCATCACCCCGCCGAGCCTCATCGGCACCGCGCTGTACTGCGCGGAGGCGGAGCTCATGCGGTCGTTCGCGCACCTGACGGACAACCCGGACGACGCGGCCGAATGGGCCGGCCTGGCCGGGGGCCTGCGGGAGGCGCTGAACAGCCGGCTGTGGGACGCGGACAAGCGTACGTACGGAAACGGTTCGGTCACCTCCAATCTGCTCCCGCTGGGTCTCGGCCTGGCGCCGGATCCCGCGGCCCGGGAGGCGATGGAGCGCATCCTGGAGCGCATCCTGGGCGAGACGGACGGCCACACGGCGGTCGGCCTGGTCGGCAGCCGGTGGCAGATGCGCGTCCTGAGCCGGCACGGCAGGCCGGACGTCGCGCTCCTGCTCGCGGAGAACACGACCTACCCGAGCTGGGGGTACATGGCCGGGAAAGGCGCGACCACGATATGGGAGCTGTGGAACGGCGACACCGCCGATCCCTCCATGAATTCCGGCAACCACGTCATGCTGCTCGGGGACTTCATCCCCTGGCTGTTCGAGGATGTCGCCGGCATCCGGCCCGATCCGCTCCTGCCCGGGTTCAGGCACATCCTCATGCGGCCCATGCCCGCGGCCGGACTGACTTCAGCCCGTGCCTCGCTCGAGTCGCCGAACGGCCTGATCGTCAGCGATTGGCGCATGGCGGACGGCCGCTTCGAATGGTCCGTCGAGGTGCCGCCGAACGCGGACGCCGAGGTTTGCGTGCCCGCGGTGTCCGAAAAAGACGTCCGCGAGGGGAACAAGCCGGCCCGCAAGTCCGCGGGCGTCCGTTTCGTCCGGATGGAAAACGGCCGGGCGGTGTTCTCGGTCGGTTCCGGCAAATACCGCTTTACCTCCGCGGGCGCCGCGCCCGCGGGCCCAGCCGAGGCGACGGTCTCGACCCCCGTGATTCGTCCCGCGGACACGTCCGTCGTCGCGCCGGGAACCGCGAAAATCAGCATGGACTGCCGCACCCCGGGCGCGGAGATCCGGTACACGCTCGACGGTTCCGATCCGGAGATCCGGTCCCCCCAGTACTCGGAGCCCTTCGAGACCGACAGCCCCGTTCTCGTGTCCGCGGCCGCGTTCAAGCCCGGAATGAAGCGGAGCTATATCCGCCGCTCGCGTATCGATGTGTACCGCCCCGAATCCCACGGCCTGTCCTGTTCGCTGTACGCGGGATTCTGGAGCGCGCTGCCGGATTTCAGCCGGATCCGCCCGGTCCGGACCGTGTCGCCCGCGGACATCGGCCCGGACGCGGTTCGGCGTCCGCCGGATGGATTCGGGCTGGTGTTCACGGGATTCCTGAAGGCGCCCGCGGAGGGCCTTTACCGTTTCCGTCTCCTCTCGGACGACGGCAGTCGACTGGACGTGGACGGCCGGACCGTGGTTTCGAACGATTCGTTGCACAATGTCGTCGAGGCGTCGGGCGCCGTGCGGCTGTCCGAGGGCCGGCATAGCGTGCGGCTGGAATATTTCGAGGCCCGGGGCGGCGAGTTTCTCCGTCTCGACTGGGAAGGGCCCGGCATCCCGGCGGGCCGGGTTCCCAGGTCCGCCCTGTCCCCGAAGTGAGCGTGTTGGTTCAGGACCTCTGCCATGCACAGAATTCACATCCCGAAAATCGTCCGGCTCGCGACTGCCGTTCTGTTGGTGCCGGTCTTTCTCTACACCGCGTTTCAGCTCATTCAGCGGGGACGGGAGGAGGACCTCATCCGGAGCATTTACGAGCGCCAGCTCGAGAGCCTGCTGTTTTCCGTGAACCAGCACTGCTGGGACTCGGTCCGGGCCATGGAATCGGAACTCGCCGCCGGTCTTGATGCCCCGGAAGGCTGTGTTTCCCTCGACCTCTTTTTCTTCAGGCACCCGATCGCGGCCGGCGCCTTCGCGGCCGGACCCGGCGGCGCCGGCATCCGGGTCTGGTGGAACAGCGGTCCGGAGGATGCTTCCGGAACGCCGCGGCCGGACGCGGGTCGGAGCATCCTCGAAGTCCTGCGGCCCGCGCAGGCCGAACTGGACAAGGCCGCCGGCCGCGCGAGGGAGGGGTACATCAAACCCCTGACCCTCCCGTGGCCGGAAGCGGACGGCCGGCCGCTCAGCCTGCTCTTCTTCCCGTCCGTTTCGGACCGGCGCACGGGCTTTCACGGCATCATTCTGGACGACAGCCAGTTCGCGGTCGAAGTGGTGGGACGCAAGTTCACGGAGATGGACGAGGCCGATCTGGTGTTCGGCGTGCGGCGGAGGGAGGGCGGCGCGCTGCTCACCCAGACCCAGGACGCGGGCGCGGTGTCGTTCGAAAAGAACGAGCCGCTCTGGGTTCTGCCCCATCTCGACCTGGTCACGGCCATCCGCGGGAGGACCATCGCGGAAATCTCCCGCGTCCGGACGCGGGTGAACCTCGCCTTTCTGGCGCTCGTCAATGTCATCCTGATTCTCGGGTCGGCCGCGCTGATCCGGAGCATGACGCGGGAGATCCGGCTGGCGCAGATGAAAACCGATTTCGTGGCCAGCGTGTCGCACGACCTGCGCACGCCCCTGTCGCTCATCCGGATGTATGCCGAAACCCTGGAACTGGGCCGGGTGCGGGGAGAGGACCGGAAACGGGAATACCACCGCACCATCGTGGCCGAGGCTTCGCGGCTCACGCGCCTCATCAACAACATCCTCGATTTCTCCCGCATGGAGTCGAAGCGCAAAGAGTTCCGGCCGGTCCGCACCCGCCTTCAGCCGGTCGCGGCCGAGGCGGCCGGGATGTACGAGTTTCACATGAAACAGATGAACGCGACGCTGACTCTCGACGTGGACCCGGACGTGCCCGAAGTCGACGTGGACCCGGAAATGGTCACGCAGGCGATGGTCAACCTCATCGACAACGCCGTGAAATTCAGCCCGGAGCCGAAGTGGATTCGGGTGGCCCTGTCACGCGACGCGTCGGGCGCCCTGCTGTCGGTCGAGGACCGCGGCCCGGGCATCCCGGAGGCGGAACAGAAGCGCGTTTTCGACAAGTTCTACCGCGTCGGGCGGGCCGGATCCGGCGCGCCCCACGGCAGCGGGCTCGGGCTCAGTCTGGTGAAGCACGTCATGGACCTCCACCGCGGACAGGTCCGGCTCCGGAGCCGGCCGGGGGAGGGGAGCCTGTTCACGCTGGTTTTTCCGTTTCCAGCCAAGACACACGGAGGCGTATGAGCCGAATTCTCATCGTCGAGGACGAGAAAAAAATGGCCGAGGGAATCCGGGACAACCTGGAATTCGAGGGCCATTCGGTGCGTGTCGTCGACACCGGGGAGAAATGCCTGGAAGCCGTCCAGTCCGACCCGCCGGACCTCATCCTGCTCGACATCATGCTTCCGAAAATGTCCGGATTCGACGTCTGCAAGGCCCTGCGGCAGAAAAAGATACGAACGCCCGTGATCATGCTGACGGCCAGGGGCCAGGAGATCGACAAAGTGCTGGGGCTCGAGCTCGGCGCGGACGACTACATCACCAAGCCGTTCAGCCTGCGCGAGCTGATCTCGCGCATCAAGGCCGTGCTCCGCAGGAGCAGTCCGGACCGCGAAGCGCCGGGCGTGTGCAGAATCGGCCTGCTCGAGGTGGACTTCGGCCGGTACACGGCCACGGACGCGAAGGGCCCGGTGGAGCTGTCGCACAAGGAATTCGAACTGCTCCGGTATTTTCTGGAGCACGCCGGCCAGATCGTCAACCGCGACCAGCTGCTCGACCGCGTCTGGGGGTATGACATCTACCCGAACTCCAGGACTGTGGATAATTTCATCGTGCGCCTGCGCAAGAAAATAGAGCCGAATCCCTCCCAGCCCAGGCATTTGCTGACCGTGCACGGGTTCGGGTACAAGCTGGTCTTATAGGCCGCCGTGGGGTCAAAGAAGTTCCGAGTTCCGGGTT
>CAZNXX010000016.1:29674-31798 GCA_964577095.1 uncultured bacterium
CCGGAACCCGGAACAACAAGCCGCCTCCGTCAGGCAAGCTGTTACATTATAATACACAACCGTGACACGCGTGATACGGAAACCCCTTACTTTTCAGGGTCTTCGGCCGTGCCGGCCCGAAGGCTGAGAGAGGGTCCAGAGCCGGTCCGCTGTTCAGAACCTGATACCGGAACATCCGAAATGCATTTTTCTCGACATCTTTCGCATCGGTTCTTCGCGTACCTGACCGGTATTCTCCTTCTGTCCGCGGTGTCGGCGCTGCACGGGCAGGACTTCAGATGCGAATTGGATTTCGCCGGACCGTGGAAGTTTGAGATCCGAGACGACCCGGGGTTCGCGGACCCGTCATACGACGATTCCGGCTGGGAGACGATCAAGGTCCCGGACATGTGGGAGAACAACGGATTCCCAGGATACGACGGTTACGCCTGGTACCGGCTGGAATTCAAGGTTCCCAATTCCCTGAAAAACCGGCCGCTGTTCATCCGCCTGGGCTCCATCGACGACATCGACCGCACCTACCTGAACGGCGTTCTCATCGGCGGCCAGGGCGAGTTTCCGCCCCAGGTCAAGACATCGTGGAACGTGAAGCGCATGTACCGCGTTCCGCCCGAATGCGTGCGGTACGGCGGCCGCAACGTGCTGGCCGTGCGGGTGTACGACCTGTGGATGGGCGGCGGCATCGTGGAGGGCGAGGTCGGCCTCTTCTCCAAGATCAAGAACCCCGAGCCGGACCTGGCCCTGCACCGGGGATGGAAATTCGCGACCGGCGACGCCCCAGCCCGGGCCGCGGTCGAATTCGACGACTCGAAATGGGAGACCGTGGACCTGCCTGCCTACTGGGAGTCGTGCGGACACGCGGACTACAACGGATTCGCGTGGTATCGGAAGACGTTCGAGATTCCGGCGGATCTGGCTGCGGAGAAGCTGATTCTCCTGCTCGGACGCATCGACGACGCGGACCAGACCTATCTCAACGGCGTGATGATCGGCCGGACCGGCCGCATCAAACTCGAGGAGGAAGCCTGGTGGGGTTCCTACATGGCCGAGCGCGCCTATTACCTGCCCGACGACCTGCTGAGGCGCGGCAGGCCGAATGTCATCGCGGTCCGCGTTCTCGATACCGGCGCGGGCGGCGGCATCTACCAGGGCCCGATCGGCATCATGACACGCGAGAAATACCTGCGTTACCAGAATCGCGGGAAATAACCCCTTCTTCCCCATGATCCGTTTCAGGATTCTCCAGCCCGGACGCTTTCAGGACCGGCAGTCCCGGTTCAGCCGGCCCGGGCCTTTCCGAGTTCGCGTTCACGAAGAGGAGTGGACCGATACCGTCCGCGGCCGCGTCATCCAGGTCCGCATCTACCGCCCGGTTTCCGCTCCGGGTCCGGGACCGGCTGTGTTCTTTTCGCACGGGCTGGGCGGATCTCCGGATTCATACGATTATCTCGGCCGCCACTGGGCCGGCCACGGATTCCGGTCGGTTCATCCGGTGCACGCAGGCACGGACGACCGCATCTTCACGGGCCCCTTGGACGCGGCTGAGGCCATGCGAAAAGCAGCGGCCGATCCGGAGCAATGGCTGGCAAGGCCGGAGGACATCCGGTTCTGCGTCGATCGTCTGCTGGGGATGTCCGCAGACACTTCCTCGCCCTGGCACGGGTTCGCGGATCCGGAACGGCTCGCGGTTGCCGGCCATTCGATGGGCGCCACCACGGCCCAGGCCTGCGCGGGCCGCATGCTTCGTGACCGGGGCGGGAACCTGCGGGGTTTCCGGGATGAGCGGATGGCCGTCTGCCTCGCCCTGAGCCCCTCTTCCGGAGCCCCTGAACTCGCGGCCCTGGAATACGGGGATTTCCGCGTTCCCTGCATGCACATGACCGGAACGCGCGACGCCAGCCCGATCGGCGGCACGCGGCTGGAACACAGGCGCGCGCCCTATGACGCCATCCGATGCGGCGGCCAGTTTCTCGTGACCTTCAGGGATCTGGATCACATGGCGTTCACCGAGCGCAGGCGGCTCGGGGTCCGGGACCGCGGGATCCGTTTCCCTTTCCGGGTTCCGGGGATGGGGAAACGGGATGAGCGGGCCGCCCAAATCCGGGCGTTTCACGAAGGCATACG
>CAZNXX010000017.1:0-2439 GCA_964577095.1 uncultured bacterium
ATCACATGGCTGATGCCCGACCGCTGGGCCGCGAGCACCTTCTCCTTGATGCCGCCCACGGCCAGCACCTTTCCGCGGAGCGTGATTTCTCCCGTCATGGCGACGTCGTGCTTCACCGGCTTGTTCACCAGCAGGGACACCAGCGCCGTGGCCAGCGTGACGCCGGCGGACGGCCCGTCCTTGGGCGTGGCGCCCTCCGGGATGTGGATGTGGATGTCCCTCGCCGCGAAGAAATCGTCCGGAATGCCGTATTGGGCGGCGTGCGACCGGATGTACGAGAGGGCGGCCTGGGCGGACTCCTTCATCACGTCGCCGAGCTGTCCGGTGAGCACCAGGCCTTTTCCGCCGGTCATGGCCGTGGCCTCGACGAATAGGATCTCGCCCCCGACCGCGGTCCAGGCCAGACCCGTGGCCACGCCGACCTCGTCCGTGCGCTGGGCGGCCTCGGAGAAGAACTTGCGCGGGCCGAGGTACTCGGCCGCTTTCTCGGGCGTGATCCGGACGCTCTTTTCCTTGCCTTCCGCGACGAGCCGGGCCACCTTGCGGCAGCAGGTTCCGATCTCCCGCTCGAGGTTGCGGAGGCCGGCCTCGCGCGTGTACTGCTCGATGATGCGCCGCACCGCCGCGTCGTCGAATCGGATCTGGGCCCGCTTCAGCCCGTTCTCCTCGATCTGGCGGGGAATGAGGTATTTCTTCGCGATCTGCATCTTCTCGTCGAGGATGTAACCCGGCAGGCGCAGCACTTCCATCCGGTCGAGCAGGGGCCTCGGGATCGTGTCGAGCACGTTCGCCGTGGTGATGAACATCACCTTCGACAGGTCGAACGGCACCTCGAGGTAATGGTCCGAAAACGCGTTGTTCTGCTCCGGATCGAGCACCTCGAGCAGGGCCGACGCGGGGTCGCCCCGGAAATCGGTCCCCACCTTGTCGATCTCGTCGAGCATGAACACGGGGTTGTTGGCGCCCGCTTTCCGGATGCCCTGCACGATCCGGCCGGGCAGGGAGCCGATGTAGGTTCTCCGGTGGCCGCGGATCTCCGCCTCGTCGCGCATGCCGCCGAGCGAGTATCGGACGAATTTGCGCCCCATGGCCGAGGCGATGGACCGGCCCAGCGACGTCTTGCCCACGCCCGGCGGACCGACGAAGCAGAGAATGGGTCCCTTGGACGTGCTCTTGAGCTTCCGCACGGACAGGTATTCGAGGATCCGGTCCTTCACGTCCGTCAGGTCGTAATGGTCGTCGTCCAGGATGGCCTTGGCCTTGACGATGTCGATGTTGTCCTCGGTGCCGGCGCTCCAGGGCAAAGTGACCAGCCAGTCGAGATAGGTGCGCGACACCGTGTACTCGGCGGCCTGGGGCGGCATCTTGGAGAGCCGGTCCAGCTCCTTCTCCGCCGCCTCGCGCGCCTCTTTGGGCATCGCGGCCTTCTCGATGCGGCCCTTCAGCTCCTCGATCTCGGCGGCCCGCTCGTCCTTGTCCCCGAGCTCCTTCTGGATCGCCTTCATCTGCTCGCGGAGGTAGTATTCCTTCTGGCTGTCCTCGATCTTGTTCTTGACCTCCGACTGGATCTTGTTCCCGAGCTTCAGGAGCTCCAGCTCGCGGTTGAGCAGGGTCAGCAGACGGATCAGGCGGTTTTCCACGGGCAGGGTTTCGAGTATGGCCTGGCGTTCCGCGATGTCCAGCTTGAGGTTCGAGACGACCAGGTCCGCCAGGCGGCCGGGATTGTCCACGGCGGTGATGGCCTGGCCGAGCTCGTCGGGCAGAAACGCGGACAGGGAGACGATCTGCTGGAAAATCTCGGTGACCTCGCGCATCAGGGCCTTGACCTTGACCGTGTCCGCTGCGGCCTCCGGGATGGGCCGGATCCGGCCCTTGAGAAAGGGCTCCGCCTTGGTGATGCTCTCCAGCCGGATGCGCGAGAGCCCCTGCACCATGAGCCCCATGGTGCCGTCCGGGTACCGGAACATCTTGAGGATGAACACCGCGGTGCCCACGTCGTACAGTTTCAGGCTCTCCGGTTCGGCGTCCCCGTCCGTCTTCGACCGGACGGCGAACAGGCCGACCATCTTGCGGTCGGACAGGGCCTCGTTGACCACGGCGATGCGGCGCTCGTCGGAGATGACCAGCGGCGCGACCACGTAGGGGAAAACGAGCACGTTGGTCATCGGGAGAATGGGGAGTTCCTGCGGAATGTCGGGCATTTCCCCGAACTCGCCCGGATGATGGGGAATGCCTGGATTCGGATCGTTCATCGGTTCTCTATTCCACCTGTATGTCGATACGCGGACCCGTGTCCGGCCGTTTTTTGGGTATGCGGATTTCAAGAAATCCGTCATGGTATGAGGCGGACAGTTTTTCCATGTCGACCGGCTCGGGCACCGCCACTTTCTGCTCGAAGGGGCCGTAATTGATTTCCATTTTGTGGTAGCGTCTTCTTTC
>CAZNXX010000017.1:2539-31211 GCA_964577095.1 uncultured bacterium
CTTTCTGCTCGAAGGGGCCGTAATTGATTTCCATTTTGTGGTAGCGTCTTCTTTCCGCAGGGGGCGACGCCTTGCGCATGCCCCGCACCGTCAGTATCCCCTCCTGAAGCTGAATGGAAACATCCTCCGGTTTGACCTGGGCCAGTTCCATCAGGAGCACGTATTCCAGATCCGTTTCGTAGAAATCGGTGAGCGGCCGCCAGGAAAGTTCCTTGCGGTAAATGGTGGGATATGGAGAGCCGAAAAACCGCGAAAAGAAAAAATCCAGCTCCTCCTCGACGGGGCCGAGCAGGTCCAATTCCCGGCTTTTGGACGTTTTGGCCTGGGACATTCCAAAGCCTCCAAATAGGGAAAAATCATCCATTTGTCAGTCTGTATGATAACATTAAAACCATTGAAAATCAAGGAAAAAGGGGGGAATATATGGCGAATCAAGTAGGTCTTAAAATTACAATGGATTATGCCGCCTCGGGCCTTTTGCGCGTTTAATATGCCCGTATCCGGCATTCGGGTGGATTGAATGAAAATATTGATCTCGGATTGATGTTCAACGATTGCGGATATCAGAACGCGGCTGTCTTTCAAATCTGAGATCGTTGATCGTCAATCGTCAATCTGAGATCCTCTTTTCACCCCCTCCACCCAGTACAATGAATCCGACTCTTCCGCGCGGAGGACATCAAAACCCGATTCCTCGAACAGGGCACGCAGATCCTCGGGGGACGGAAGCACGTCGTGACGCACCGGCGCGTCGAGCGCAGCGTGAAAGGCGTTCAGACTGCGGTGCGAAGAAGCGTGCAGGACGAGCGCCTTCCCCCCCTCTTTCAGGACACGCCGCATCTCCGCCAGCGCCTTCTTCTGATCCGCGAAATGCGGAAATGCGGAAAAGCACAGAATTTTATCAAAGACCCCGTTCCGGAAAGGCAGATCCTGCGCGTCCGAGGCGACACACATGGTGCCTTTCCCGCCCAGCCGTTTCTTCGCGCCGTGGAGCATGGCCTCGGCCAGGTCCTGCGCCACGACGAAACCGGATGCGCCCGCGCACTCGCGCACCAGCGCCGTGCTGATGCCGGTTCCGGCTCCCGTGTCCAGCACCCGGTCCCCTTCGGCGATGCCGAACCGGAGCAGGTATTCCTTCAGACCGGGCTCTTTCGGCGCCATGCGGTCCCATTCAGGGGCAATGCGGTTGAAATATTCGCGACTTGTCTCAGGCATGGTTCTTTCTCCGTCTGAAAACAGGCTCCCGATTCAGCCGTCCGACCAGGATGGGCACGAATGCGAGCATGGCGAGCACCCCCGGCAGTCCCCTGGCGACATAGGCGAAAGAAGCGAACCTCGGGGGTATGCCGAGAAAGGACCCCAGCGATCCCGCGGCCGCGAACAGGACAATGCGCGAAGTCAGCAGGCCCAGCAGAAGGACGACGAAAGCCGGCATTCCGGCCCTGCCGTGCGCCAGGCTGATGGTCACGGCCAGCACCGCGAGTTCAAATACCATCATCTGCAAAATTGGCGGCGGGGGCATGCCGGTGAGCAGAAAGGACAGTCCCGGCGTGACGACACCCACCAGGACGCAGAACAGCGGCGGCAGAAAAAATCCGGCCGCGGCCGCGGGCCAGTACATGGGCAGGAACACGGCGCCCAGTCCGGCCGCGTGAAACAGGAGCGGAAACAGAACCCCCAGGCTGACGAACATGGCACTGAGCGTGATTTTCTGAGTGCAGGGAGTCATGGTCCGGATGTTGTCACAGGGAGTATTCCACTTCAGCCATCCAGTTCCGGCCGGGCATGGGATACCCGAACATCGCCTCATAGGATTCGTCCAGCGCGTTCCGGACCTGCAGTTTCAGGGCAATTCCCTTCCAGGCGGCCGTTCCCGCAGACAGGTTGAGAACAGTGTAATCCTTCATGTCCGGGTACACGTCCTTCCGGTTCACCGTGGTAAGGCCCCTCCAGTCCGCCACGGACAGCAGGTCGACGGACAGTGCGACCGGCCCGGCCGAGGCCCGTACATAAGCGGTGATTTTCCGGCCCGGAGAATTGAAGACTGTTTCGCTCAGGTCGTTTTCGGACCAGGTGGCTCCGGTTTCCAGAGCCGGAACCGGCGTCCAGTTCCAGGCCAGTTCGACACCCTGATGCGTGTATCCGCCCGTATTCACCCACCTGGGAGGCGGGGATTGCTGCTGAATGAGGTTCGAACCTTCGGCCCGGTACACGGTCGCGTCCATCGTCATCGCGGACCCGATCCGCCGGGACAAACCGGCTTCATAGGACCACAACCGGTCCGGAGTCAGTTTCGCATTGGCCGGCATCCAGAAATACAACTCGCGGATGGAGGGACTGCGGAATCCCTTGGAGACGGAGACGCGCAGGGCCGTGCGTTCCAAGGGATGAAAGACCAGGCCCGCCTTGGGCAGAATCTCCGGGCCGTACAACTCATGGTGCTCGATGCGCAGACCGCAGGACACAATCAAGCGCAACAGGAGGATCTGCTGGATGTGCACGTAGGGCGCGACCTCGGTGATGTAGATCGGACGGTAATCGGCGGCTGCGTCCTCCGCGTCCCCGCCGTATTGCTTGAAGTCGAACCCGACTGTGGCCGTGTTCCCCCTCCAGGGATTGAGGTTCTGATACACCATGACACCGGCGGTCCGGTCATCCGATTTCCATCCGTCGTAAAAATCGTGTTTTCCTAAATTGGCGTGGACTTTGACGTTCGTCTCGCCGAACCGGCTCCGGTGAATCAGATTGACGTTTCCCCCGCTGCGGAGAATGTCATACCAGTGATTCCGCACCGGGGACAGGACCGTGCCCGGATCCAGGACGCGGATATCGGCCAGGTTGGCGTTGAACTCCAGTTCTGTCCCGGCCCCGGCCTGCCAGCCCAGATGGACCGTGTAATGGCCCCCGCGGTAATCCGAGTCCGAATCCTCCCGGTGCCCGTCCGTGCCGCGGTTGGCGGCCGTCACAGCATAATCGAAGGAGCCGATTTTTCCGCCGTGACGCAGGGAAAGCGTACGGGAACCGAACGAACCGGCGCCTGCGGTCCATTTCGTGTCAAAGCCAACGGCTTTCATCCGCCAGGGGATGATATTGATCACGCCGCCGATGGCATTGGTGCCGTACAGGAAGGAACCGGGGCCCCGGATGATCTCGATCCGCTCCACGCCGTCCGTGGAGAACTCGTCGGCGATCGTGCACCCCATCAAACCCATGAAATCGGGCCTTCCATCTCGCAAAATCAGGACGCATGAATTGGCGCCGCCGCCGACCCCCCGCATGGAGATCTTGCCGGCCGCGCTCCCGGCCGCGCCGAAACCCATCACCCCCCACTCCGTGGTGTACAGCCCGGGCACGCGGGTCTGCACCGCGTCGAAAACCGCGGAAGTCGGCAGCATCTCCAGGTCCGCGAAAGAGACGACGCTCACGCTGGAGGCGAGATTCTGCGGGGCCGCCGCCATTTTCGTGGCTGTGACCACGACAGGATCCATCCGGTAACGGATGGAGGCGGAGTCGGACGGGCTCAGTGCGGCCGCAGCCAGGGCCGGAAGGACGGAATACAGCAGGAAGAGGGCGGAACGCGGGACCGGACCCTCCGACGGAAATACGATTTTCAATATTTTCCTCATCTTGTGTCACGATTTAATTATTCGTGCCACTATCAATATACCGGATACCGGGTGTAAAGTCAAGCAGAAACATGGGACCGCTTGATTTTTTCGGCTTTTCTTCTATATTGGATAGGGGGAAAACCGGCTTTGGACGATCGCTCAACGAGGCAGGCGCATGACGGAACTCATTCGTTTCGGCATTTCCATGGATTCCAGGCTCCTGGAACGGTTCGACGCCTTCCTGGAAACCCACGGGTACGCGAACCGCTCCGAAGCAGTCCGCGATCTGGTGCGCGACCGCCTCGTCCAGGAGGAATGGAAGGACGAAAAGGAGGAAACGGTCGGCACCATCACGCTGGTCTACGACCACCACCAGCACGAACTCACGGAAAAGCTCACCTCCCTCCAGCACCGCTGGCACGGCCAGATCCTGTCCGCCATGCACATACACCTCGACGAGCACCACTGCCTCGAAGTCCTGGCCGTTCGGGGCCGGGCCGCCACACTCAAAAAGATCGCCGATTCCCTGCTCAGCGCCAGGGGCGTCAAGCACGGCAAGCTCGTGATGACCTCGACCGGAAAGAACATCTGACGGGCTTTAGCCATGAATACGGCCGACCGCTCCTGTCCCCGACGCCCGCTCCGGATCACCGGTATATCCGCGTGCGTCCTGCTCGCGGCCCTTCTCCTGCCCGCATGCGCGGGCCGCAATCCGCGCCGCATCCTCGTCTGGCATTCCATGCGGCCGGTCGAGGCGGACCTGCTCCGGAAGCACCTGGCCGAATTCGGCAAACAACACCCCGGCTGGGAATTCGGGGAGCTGTACTACCAGAACGAAACCGCGCGCACGAATTTCATCATCTCGGCCCTGGGCGGATCCGGCCCGGAGCTGTTCTGGGGCGCGAGCGACAACATCGGCCCTTTCCATGAAATGAAGGTCATCCAGCCGCTTGAACCCTTCTTTCAGACCTCCTTTCTGGACAGTTTCCTGACCGAGCCTTTCGCCGCCAACACCCGTATGGACGGGCATCTCTATCAGATCGCGGACCGCGTCGGCAACCACCTCTGCCTCGTGTACAATAAAAAGCTCATCGCAAAACCGCCCAAAACCATGTCTGAGCTGATCCGGGTCGGGAAAAAACTGACGAAGGACGTCGACGGAGACGGGCGGCCCGATCAATACGCGCTCGTCTGGAACTACACCGAGCCGTTCTTCGCGATCCCGTTCATCGGCGGGTTCGGCGGATGGATCATCGACGACGGCAACCGTCCGACGCTCGACACTCCTGCCATGGCCCAAGCCTGCCGGTTCATCTGGGAACTCGGGCACACGCACAAAATCATCCCCGCGGAATGCGACTACGAGATCGCCAACGCCCTGTTCAAGGACGGCCTGGCGGTCATGATCATCAACGGGTCCTGGTCGTGGGGCACCTATATCGAGAACGGCATCGACATCGGCATCGCCCGCATCCCGAAAATCGACGAGACCGGCCTGTGGCCGGCGCCCATGGTCTCGCCACTCGGGTATTCGCTGAACGTAAACGCAAAAGGCGAAAAGCGCGAAATCGCGCTGGAACTGATGCGCTACCTCACCTCCACGGCCGTTCAGCTCGATTTCACCCGGCTCTCCGTATCCCTGCCCTCGCGCAGGGACGGATTCGACAGCCCCGCCGTACATGACGATCCGCTGGCTTCCGCGTCGCTGGACCAGATGCGGGTCGGCCGGCTGATGCCGCCGGTCACGGAGATGCGGTGGATATGGGACGCGATGCGGCCGGGATACCAGGCCATCTTCCGGGGCACCGTCAGCCCGGAACAGGCCGCGGCCGATATGCAGGCCCTGGCCGAGAAGCTCATCCGCGAAAACCGGGAGTGACCATGAACCGCAACGCGCCTGGGCAGTCGAACGGCCTCGCCGCAGCCTTTATCCTTCCATCCTTCTTCGTCATGGCCCTGATGGTCGCGTACCCGTTCGTCTTCAATGTCATCGTCTCCTTCTCCAACATGAGTCTCACGCATTTTCGGGACTGGCGCCTCATCGGGCCGCAGAACTATCTACAGGTGCTTTCGGACC
The DNA here is from genome assembly GCA_964577095.1 of uncultured bacterium. Classification (GTDB taxonomy): domain Bacteria; phylum Zhuqueibacterota; class QNDG01; order QNDG01; family DTFT01; genus JAFGAX01. Next base: position 8,225 of record CAZNXX010000017.1, read on the forward strand.
GGACTTTCGCTTACATCCTCATGAAAAACGTGTTATGGACCGCGATCAACGTTTTCTTCCACGTGCTGATCGGCGTGTCGCTGGCTCTTGTCCTGAACAAGAACATCAAGGGCAAGTCCGTGTACCGGACCCTGCTGATCCTGCCCTGGGCCGTTCCCCAGTACATCACGGCCCTGACCTGGCGCGGCATGTTCAACGCCGAGTACGGCGCCGTGAACCTGACGCTGACGCGGCTGTTCGGGATTTCGGTGCCCTGGCTGACGTCGGAATGGGGCGCGTTCGCCGCCTGCCTGGTCACCAACATCTGGCTCGGATTCCCGTTCATGATGATCGTCGCGCTCGGCGCCCTGCAGAGCATTCCGGACGAGCTCTACGAGGCGGCCGACATGGACGGCGCCTCGTGGTGGAGCCGCCTGCGCAACATCACCATCCCCCTGCTCAAGCCCGTCATGATCCCGGCCATCACGCTCGGGATCATCTGGACCTTCAATAATTTCAACGTGGTGTGGCTCGTGTCGAACGGCGGCGAGCCGTCGGACAAGACCCACATTCTGGTGTCGTGGGTGTACAAGAGCGCGTTCACGTATTTCCGCATCGGTTACGCGGCCGCGTTCTCCATGGTGATTTTCGTCATTCTGCTGGCGTTCAGCTGGAAGTTCCTGACCAGAACGAAAGCCGCGGAGTCGGTGTACTGATCCGGTTCCGAGTTCCGAGTTCCGAGTTCCGGGTTCCGGGTTCCGAGTAGTAAGGTTCACTGGGGGGTGTCATTCCCGAATTGTTCTATCGGGAATCCAGGGTGGGGTTGAGGAAAAATGACTGTAAAAGATCCCCGCCTGAAAAACGCGGGCCTTCATTAAATAATGAATATTACTGATTGGTCCCGCGATAGCGGGAGATGACATGATAACAGACAGGACAGCCGATGAAGAAGCCGAGAGACCTTTCCCGGACGGGCCAGATTTTCAGCCACTTCTACCTCCTGCTCATCACGGCGTTCGCCGTCTGGCCGGTTCTCCAGGTGATCTCCGTGTCCCTGCGCCCGGGCGACCGACTGCTGTCCAAGTCGCTCGCTATCATTCCCGATGGCGCAACGCTCGACACCTATGTCCGGCTGTTCACTCAGGAGCCCTTCCTGCGCTGGCTGTGGAACAGCGTGCAGGTTTCGGCCGTGGTCACCGTGATCGGCGCGGGCCTGGCGGCCACCGCCGGATACGCGTTCTCCCGGTTCCGGTTCAGGGGCCGCAACGGGTCCATGATCGCCATTCTCACCACGCAGATGTTCCCTGCGACCATGCTCCTCCTCCCCCTCTTCATTCTGCTGATCAAGGTCCGCGCCTATGACAATTACATGGGCCTGATCATCGCCTATTCCGCCACGGCCCTGCCGTTCACCATCTGGCAGATGAAGGGCTTCTATGACACCATCCCCGTCAGTCTGGAAGAGGCCGCCATCATCGACGGATGCTCCCGCGTGGGCGTGTTCTGGAGAATCGTCCTTCCTCTGGCCGCGCCGGCCCTGGTCATCAACGCCCTGTTCTCGTTTATGGCGGCCTGGTCGGAATATCTCGTGGCTGCGGTCATCATTCAGGACCAGAAGCTGTTCACGCTTCCCCTGGGCCTCAAGATGTTCCAGTCGAACATGGAAGTGGCCTGGGGCCTGTACTCGGCCGGCGCGGTCGTGGTGTCCATCCCCGTGGTCCTGCTCTTCCTCTTTCTCAGCCGCTGGCTGATCTCGGGATTGACGCTCGGTAGCGTCAAGGGCTGACCGACTTTTACGTTATCGCGAAAAACTGCCGCGGGCCGGACCAATTTCAAGAAAGGTTTTATTTTTCAATGCATCAAGAAAAGAATGGATCCCCGTCCGCTGGCGCGGATGAAAAAGACACTTGCTCGGGGATGACATGCCTTATTATTTCGTGATCGGCCTGAAAAGCAAGTAACAAGCCTGATCACTGCCTGCACCCATAAAAAAGGCGGGTTCCCGAGGGAACCCGCCTTGAACAGAGAGCAAGGAGGCAGGGCAGGTGGATCAAATCCTATAATCGGAACGAGCACTGGCATTTCCGGCACACCGCCAGTTCATCGTACTGCTCGGGTATGCCGGACATCAGAACCACGGATTCATCTTCCAGGCAGGACGGGCACGCGACTCCGCATTTTTCCATCCACAGGGAAATCCCCTCCCTTTCCCCGTCCTCGTTCAGGTTGTATATTCTCGCGACCGGCACGGACCGTATCATCAAACGGAGCGTCCGGCTCACCGCCTCGTCGAGCGTGCCGAATTTCCAATTGAGCACGCCGGGCAGTTCCATCTCGAAATGCATCATCCGGGACCCGGCTCCGCATCGGGCGGGCCCGGCCGGCTCCCCGTCCCGTTTAGCGTTCGGATGGCCCGATCCGGGGTTCGCCCCTGCATCCCCCGGCCCACCCCCTCCCTGGTGCAAGGGAGGGGGCCCGGGGGGCTGAGAATTCAAATTCCGGTGAATGGACATTCGGCTTCGTCAATCCGGTTATCAGACTGATCGCTCCCGCCGATATCTTACCATAGTGACATCCCGGCCTGCCGCAGAAAATCCAAAATATAAAAAGACCCCGAAGGGTCCCAATCCACGCCGCGATCCGGGCGGGAACCCGGCATTACGGGCCGGTCCTGACCCGTTCGATTTCAGACCATCCTTTCCCGTCAAACCGGAGGACTGGCCGGGACAGCTCCGAATCGGTCAGGGGCCTCCGCCTGAGCTCGAAAACCCGCCTGTTATAACAGTCCCCCATGTCCACATCGAGAAGCCGGAGCCGCTGATCGAAAATGTAGTAAATGAAATGCGACTGTATGCCGCCGGGTGATGCGGCCTCATTGACCAGACCCACGCGTATCTGTCCGTTGTTTTCCTCCGCGTGCAGGGCAGTGTCCCGGTTCTGCGCCAGCTCGCTGAGCACGCTTCTCGGAAAACGGAAATACTGCATCTCCCCGCCTGTATCGAGCCCTTCCGCCCGGTAATGCCCGCCCGGCGTCTGGGGCGAGGCCCCGCTCAGCCGGGGCGGTTTGAGCACGGCCAGGACAGCGCAGCGGTACTCATTGTTCTGGCCGGCCAGAAACAGTTCAAGAACTCCGTCCCCGTCCGCGTCGATGTATTCGGCCTTTTCCAGCTGTCCGGAATGCCAGTACTCACCCAGCTTCTCCCCGGACAGGCTCCAGACGTTCACGCAGCAGGGATAATCGGGAAAGTGAAAGGTGATCGACACGATCTCCTTCGTTCCGTCCTCGTCCAGATCGACCGCGTCCGCGAACGCCACACGGTAATGGTCCTCGTAGGTTTCCCCTCCGAACCTCATGGCCCGCCCCGTTTTCAGCCGGAGGCGGACATCCCCGTCCGCGCTGAAAAGGAAAAGCGACCCGTTCAGTGCGCCCAGATCGGTCGCTTCATAGACGCCGAACAGCACTTCCCTCCTGCCGTCGCCGTCCGCATCCGTCACGCGAACCCGGAGAGAGGGATCCGCGTAACAGCTCCGCGTCAGCGGGACGCCGAAATCGTACTTCCATAATTCCCGGCCCCCGGCGCTCCTCGCCACAAGCACCGATCCTGAAATGTCGATGGAAGCGGGATTCCGGTCTCGGAACACCAGGGGCAGCAGTTGGAGGGCGACGACACATAGAATGCCGGCCGCGGCTGCCGACCAGGCGATCCGGCTCCGGTTCCGCCTCAGGCCCGCGGTCAGCCGGACCGCCGACGTGACCGGCCTGCGCGCCGCAACGTTGCGGTTGTTCCAGAGCGCCTCGACCGTATCCGCGCTCGCGAAGTCCAGGGTCCGTCCCGGATGCGCCCGCCGCAGCGCCTCCACGACAGCTGCGGCCTCCTGCAGATTCGGCCACGGCACCACCACGCGCCTGAGGGGGGAAAAAAAAGCCGCGCGAAGTTTGGCCTTCAGCCCGTCCGGGTCCACGGGCAGGATGCGGCCTTCCGAGTCCACACCTCCCGTCACCGCGGTATCGTTCGGATACAGGACCAGCGGCCGTCCGTAATAGCCGTTCACCAGCCCGCCTGCCGCAAGAAGGGCCAGGGGCGCCTCGAGGGACCGGCCGTAGAACGCCGCCTCCCTTTCGGACAGGGTGAACAGAAAGTGGCCGTGCCGGTCCGAAGGCGCGGCGTAACCGGTTGTCGCCAGAATGGGCCGCATGGAGGCCAAAGCGTCATGGATGAGCCTGTGGAATGGCTCCGATCGCGAGACCCAGTCGTTGTTCAGCCGCATCGTGTCGTCGGCCGCGTCGGGGTGCAGCCGGATCCGCGTCCGCAGTCCGGCCGCGATGAGGAAGCCGGAGTCCGGCTCCGAACGGCCGGGCCCGGCCTCATCCTCCTTCTGCGCGAACAGGAGCCACAGCCGGTCCCCGGCCTGGCCGCCGAATTCCGAGGACCATCGGTCCGCGACGGATTGGAGAATGCCGGCCGCGACCGGACAGGGTCTGGTCAGACGGCCGGCCAGATTCCTGCACGCTTCGATCGGAACCGCAGGAGCGGAACCCCCCGTTTCCGCTGGTTCCGCGGCCACGCGTTCGCCGGACAGGGCTTCGAGGGCTTCGCGGGCCTGCCCCCAATCGCCGAGCACGACGGATGTCTCCAGCAAAGCCAGCCGGCAGGCGCGCTCCGCGGTATCGAGATCGTCGGCCGCGGTGTCGCCCGCGAACCGCTCGCGGTACACGCGGATCAATTCGAGCGCTTCCCGCAGGAATCCGGGAGGCCGGTTCGCGAGCGCCGCGGCCGAAGCGTTTTTGAGAAAGGGGGAGGAGAACTCCAGATGGTACGATCGGAGGGCGTCCGCGCCGAAATGCGGGGAGACGGCCTTGAAGAAGCGGACGATGCGCGTCAGTTTTTCATGGCCGGAAGCGGGGCCGGCCAGGCGTTCCGCGAGGCGGCAGCGCGCCTGTTCGAGTTCGATGGTTTTCATGCGTTCATGATTTCCCCGGGCCCCGGCTCCGGATGCCGGCGACCGGTCTGCCGGAGCCGTTCAGTATATCCGGATCTTCAGGATCCGCTCCGGGTCCAGCTCTTCGAAGACGGCCGCGCCCCGAACCACGGGCGAAGTCAGCGGAGAGTCGCCGCGCCTCGAAACGCTCACGCCCAAGATGGCCGCGGCTCCCGCTCCGCGTATCTTTTCGACCCGGATGCGCGTGAGTGTGCGGCCCTCCGCCTCCTCGGTCTCGATGCGGATTTCGTCGAATTCCGCGTTCCGCAGCGCGTAATGCCCTTCGAAACGGATGCGCTCGCGGAGATCCTGCACCGGCGCCAGATCGAAAACCGCGATGGAAGAGCGGATGCGGATCGAACGGCCCTTCAGTTCGTCTTCGGACAGACCCTGAAGATCCACACGACCGGTCTCGTCCGCTGCGTATTGTTCCTCCTGGCCCTCGATCTCGAGAATGCGGTCCGCAGCCGGCGCACCCCCGGATTCGACCAGGTAGAGAGACAGCTCCCGGGACGCGTTGTTCCTGATGAGCCTGGCGACGAGGTCGGCCTCGACATTGGCATAGGTCTGAACCGGCTCAAATCGGCCGGCCGGGCCGTGATCCGCGGCAAGGAGCGTGCGGCCCGGAGAATACACCGGCTGGGTCATCGGTCTGAGTTCGAGAATGCGTCCGGCGACAACCGGCCCGGCCGCGGCTCCGGACAGCACCCGACGGACCACCCGGTCTATCTGTTCGGAGGGGACGGATCCGGCCGCCCGGTAAAAAACTTCAGCCTCTTCCGCGGCCGGCCTGCAGGCCGGACATGCGGAAAGATGCGAGCGAATCCGTGCGGCCTCGGCCGCGTCGGCCACGCCGCCGAGCACGAGAAGCTCGATGAGGTTTTTATCTGGGCAGGAAGACATCTCTTTTTAGTTCCGAGTTCCGGGTTACGAGTTCCGGGTTACGAGTTACAGATTCCGGGGAGGCGATGTCCTATCTTATGTTTCGGGTTCCGGGTTCATAGTTCATGGTTCATGGTCGAGATCGTTCCGGGTTCCGAGGCGTTGACGTCCGATGAAATCTGAAGTAATATTTTTCGACTCGGAACGCGTAACCCGGAACTCGGAACTTTTTTTCCGCTCGGAACCCGGAACCATTAGTCCAACCATCTACTATATACCCTCATTCCCCTGTTTCTCAGAAAACCGAAACCGCTCTTTCAATTTTCTGTTTCAGCAGTTTGGCCATATATTCAAATTTTGTGCGGAGTTGGGTCCGGTAACGCTCTTCATCCAAACCCTGTAATCGGACGCGGAGATACTCGAAATACGGGCCCGGCGGGTCACCCGCGAGCACATCCTCCACCATGTCCGAGAGGGCCAGCCGGAAAGCCTCGGCTTCTTTCCCGTCGAGCTTTCCTTTGGCCCTGTAATCCCTTTCAATCTTGAGGAACAGGCTGTCGCGGCCGGACTCGATTGCCTGAATCAGGTCCGGAGACAGAGGCGGATCGGAGGACAGCGGAACGTCGGCCCGTTCCGCGGCCTTCCGGTAACCGCGCACGAGCCGCATCGCGTCGTTCAGTTCAATGCGGGCCGTCAGTTCAGGATGCTCGATCAGGAAATCGGAAAGCTTGTCGAGGATCACGGGCAGTGTGTCGCGGGGATTGAAACGGCCGCAGGCCAGGGCGGAGAGGTGTCCGTCCTGCAGCAGGGAGAGGCCGCCGGTTTCCGGGCGGATCATGCCGTGATCGAGCCTGATCCACTGCCTGCCGAATGTGGTTTCGAGTTTCCACCGGCCGTGTTTCAGTGCCGCGATTTTAAGGCCGCGGCGGATCCGGGCGCCCTCGGGATCGCGTTCGCGGAACACGCGCGACAGGGCCTGCTGAACGCGCCGCGTCACCAGCCGCCGCAGCAGCACGAGCCATTCGGCGTCCGACGCGGTCTTTTCCAGGTGCGGGCTGAAATAACGGCGGAACCGGACGTATTCCCCGGCCGCGTCCCGCTCGAAGAGATCCGCCACCGCGTCCGCGGCCGTATCCTCGACTGACGGGCCGCCTCCCGACTCATCCATGATCCGGTAGCCCCTCGACTGCAGGAACATCAGGGTCGCGATGGAAAGACGCACGCAGACCCGTGCGAAAGCCGCGGTGTCGCGCTCCGATACCGTCCCCCCGCAAAGGGCCGGAATGACGGCGCACAGGTCAATGTCGGTGTAATGGGGGCCGCTCATGGCCGGATGGAAGCCTCATCCTGGGTGAACCGCGGAAGCCGCCGGAACACCTATAAATTACATGACTCTATGCATGGAAACAAGGGAAAAATGACGGACCGCGGGGCGATCGCGCCTCATTCGGGACGCTTCATTGATCCTCCTTGATTCGGTCCCGTCCCGTTCGTATCTTGTACACATGAAACCCATTCGAAAAACCGGATCCGCCCGCCTGGCCGGCCTCGCGGCCGCGCTGCTCGCCGCCGGACTCTCGGGCCAGCCCGCGGCCGCGTCGCGCCTGCTCATCCTCGGTGTGGACGGGTGCAGGCCCGACGCCCTGCTCCTCTGCCGGACACCTCATCTGACCGGACTGGCCGAAAGCGGCGCCTTCACCTGGTGGGCGCTCTCCCGGCCGCCGACCAAGAGCGGCCCCTGCTGGTCCTCCGTGTTCACCGGCGTCTGGAACGGCAAACACGGGGTCACGGACAATACCTTCTCGAACAGCCGTTTCGATCTCTACCCCATGCTGTTCCGCAGGCTGAAGGACGCGCGTCCGGATTTCTCCTCCGGATGGTTCGTGAATTGGCCGGACCTGAACACCGCCATGCCGCACGGCGCGGAAACCGCCGCGGGGGACTGGTCGGATGAAAAGACGGTCGACCGCGCGGTCGACCTGCTCACCCATGGGAATCCCTCCGCGCTCTTCGTACAGTTGGGCGCCATCGACTCCGAAGGCCACGCCTCCGGATTCGATCCGGACAATCCGGCTTACCGGAGCGCCATCGAAACCACGGACGGCCGTGTCGGCGAAGTGCTTGACGCGATGCGTTCCAGGCCGGGATATGCGGATGAAAACTGGATGGTCATCGCGCTCGCGGACCACGGGGGGCTCGGCACGCATCACGGCGGGTCCACCATCGAGGAGATGCGGACATTCTTCATCGTTTCAGGCGGCGGCACGCAGCCGAGGGAAATGCCCCATCGCTGGGAGACGGGCACCCGGGGCGTTCCGGCAGCGGCGCTCCGGCTGGACGGCCGGAAGGGCTTTGTCTCAGCGCCGGACCGTCCCGCGTTCCGTTTCGGCGCGGACGCGAGCTTCACGATCGAATGCTGCGTGCGCACAAACGGGTGGTCAGGCCGGCCGGTCCTGATTTCCAACAAGGACGGATCGTCGGACCGCAACCGGGGATTCTCCATCGACCTTATCGACGAGGGCAAGTGGCGGGTGAACGCGGCGGACGGTTCGGTCCGGACGAACGCATCCGGGCCCGTGATCGCGGACGGACGCTGGCACCACATCGCCGCGGTTTTCGACAGGGGCGGCCGCCTGGTTCTGATGCAGGACGGAATCCGCACCGCGGCCGCGGACTGGTCCGGCGTCGGAAGCGTGGACGGAACAGCCGGAATCACGATCGGACAGGACGCCGCGGCCGGTCGTCCGGATTTCGCGGACGTCGACGTCAGCGAAGTACGGGTGTGGTCCGCGGCCCTGCCGGATTCGGTTCTGCGGGAAAATATGTTCGGTCCGGTGATCGGGGATCATCCCTTCCTGGGCGGTCTCTCCGCGTACTGGCGCATGAACGACGGATCCGGGACCGTGGCGCGGGACTCGGGACCGCAGTCGGCGGACGGAGTGCTCTCCGGCTCCGGCGCGACCTGGATCGCCGTGGACGACACGGTCCACACGCTGGATTTCGACGCATCGGAAACCGCGAAAACCGCGGACCTGGCCGTCATCGGCCTGCACCATATGGAACTTCCCGCGCCGCCGGCCTGGGACCTGGACGGGATAGATTGGGCGGCGCCCGACACGGCGGCTTCCGTTTCCGGCCGGGCGAAACCGGCCGCTTCGAGGGAACCCGGGCTGGACGTGCATCCGAATCCTTTCCGGGGTTCGGCTTCGATCCGCGTGAACCTGCCGGATGCCGGAAGAGTCTCGCTGGTCCTGTACGACTGCCTGGGCCGGAAGGTCCGCACGCTCCGGTCCGGATCCGCGGCCGAAAGCGGCCGCAGCGTGTCCTTCACGGCCGGAGACCTCCCGGCCGGCATGTACCTGCTCGTACTGAAAACGGACCGTGCGGTCCGGACCCGAAAAATCGTCAGCCTCGACTGACCGCCCAGGCGGTCGAAGAACGAAACCTGGACCGTATCCCCTCTCCCGCCGCTCCGATACGCGGGCGTCGGAACTGAAACCCTGGAGTGCGCATGCGGATTCTTCTCGGAACCCTATCTCTCGTTCTCCTGTTCGGTTCCGCGGGACGATCCCAGATCGTGCAGCTCGTCCCCGGGAACGGCGAGAAGCGGGTTCTCGTGCCGCTCACATCCGTGAACTCCGCGTGGCGCCAGGCCGCGGCTTTCGACGACGCCGCATGGACCGCCGCTTCGGGCGGCGCGGGTTACGACGACTCCGGACTCTACGGACCCTGGATCGGGCTGGACCTCAAAGCGGAGATGGTCACGGACGCCGTGGGCGCGGACAGGACGGCGATGATGCGCGCCCGCTTCACCGTCACCGAGGCCATGGCTGCCGCGGCCCAGTCGCTGACGCTCAAGGTCCGCTACGACGACGGATTCACCGCCTTCCTCAACGGCCGGAGAATCGCGGACGCGAACGCGCCGCCGAACGCGCGGTTCAACTCCAGGGCCACGGCCAGCCGCGAGGCCGGAGCGGAACCGGCCGAGTTCGATCTCACCCCATCCGTACCGGATCTGAATGTCGGAACGAACCTCCTCGCCCTGCAGGGCTTCAACGCTGCGCCGGGCGATCCGGACTTTCTGCTCTGGGTCTCCCTCGACCTGGACACGACACCCCCGCCCCCGGTGTCCTCGAACCTGCCCCTGGTCTGCGTGAGAACCCGCGGCCGGTCGCTGAGTCCGGAAGCGCGCACGATCGTGGAACTGTCCGTCATCGACCGCGGCCCCGGCATCCGCAACTGGACCACGGATCCCCCGAACGTCTATTCAGGGCCCGCGGGCATGGAAATACGAGGCCAGAGTTCGGCCGGGTATCCGAAAAAATCCTACAACATCGAGACCCGGAACGCGGACGGAACGAGCCGAAACGTGCCCCTGCTCGGATTTCCACGCGAGAATGACTGGGTTCTCTACGGCCCGTACGTCGACCGCTCCCTGATGCGGAACGCGCTCCTGTACCGGCTCTCCGGCCGCATGGGCCGGTACGCCAGCCGCACGCGGTTCTGCGAGCTGGTTCTGAACGGCAGGCCACGGGGCGTTTACGTGCTGATGGAAAAAATCAAGCGGGACCGGAACCGAGTGGCAGTCGCGGAGCTGGATTCGGGCGACACGGCCGGAGACGCTCTCACCGGCGGGTACATCGTCAAGATTGACAAACCCGGGAATGATTTTTTCATGTCCTCCGTTCCGCCGTGGCCGGGCGCCTTCCAGCGCGTCTCCTATCAGTACCACGACCCCGCGGACGACGTCCTCCGTCCGGAGCAGAAAACGTACATCAGCGGCTTCATCCGTGAATTCGAAACGGTGATGAACGGCCAGGACGCGGCCGATCCGGTGAACGGCTGGGCCCGCTTCATCGATGCGGACGCGTTCGCGGACCACTTCATTCTCAACGAAATCAGCAAGAACGTGGACGGGTACAGGCTCAGCGCGTTCTTTTCGAAGGAGCGGGACAGCCGCAGCGGCAGGCTGGCCGCGGGCCCGGTGTGGGACATGGATCTGGGCATCGGCAACGCCGACTATTACGGAGCCGAAGGCCCCGGGGACTGGCAGATCGACAATCTGACCTCCCATCCGCAGGCCATGGCAGACCTCAGCCCGCCGCCCTTTTTCTGGAAAACACTGCTGGAGGATCCGGCTTTCCGGAGCCGCGTCCGCGTCCGCTGGCAGTCCCTGAGAAAAACCGTTCTCTCCACGGAAAACGTGCTGGCCCTGGTCGACGCCATGGCGGACACGCTGACCGAAGCCCAGGCCCGGAACTTCGACATGTGGCCTGGGCCCGGAGAACACGGAGAGGGTTTCTGGCCGGTACCGCGCGTCTTCAATTCTTTTCGCACCTACCAGGATGAAATCAACTACCTGAAGTACTGGCTGTCGGCCCGGTTCGAATGGATGGATGAGGAGATCGACTCCTTCGATCCGGATTCCGGCGTTCCCGGACCTGGACCGGAATCCTTCGGATTGGAAGCCAATTATCCGAATCCTTTCAACGCCGCCACGACGATCCGGTTCAGCCTGGCCTCGGCGGGACCGGCGGAAGTCACGGTATTCAACGTCATCGGACGCAGTGTCAGAACCTTGGTTCTGGAAAAGCTGCCGGCGGGAACACACGCACTGGTTTGGGACGGATTCAGCGAGTCAGGGGAAGCGTTACAGTCCGGAGTCTACATTTATCGTCTTCAGGCTGGGGGCAGGACGATGTCCAGGAAGTTGATTTTAATGAAGTAAGGATTCTTCTCTGTTTTTACCCTCCGGGAGGTTCCCAACCTCCCGGAGGGTTTTGTTCAATTCATTCAATTCCAATAATTACAGCAGAATACTCCCCTCATCCGACACCCCGTCCTGCTTTCGGAATTCCTCCCTCGTCCACCGGACAAAAATCGAATGAAAATCACATCATTGTTGAAAAGCCTGTTGACTTTTTCCAAAAATCCATTATTTTTGAAATAACCTGTCCAATCCCATAACCATTTCCGGGGGGATCGATTCATGGCTAAAGCCGCAAAGCAGAAACCGGCTGCACGGCCGAAGGCGAAAAAACAGGTCAAAAAAGCCGCGACGCCGAAACCAGCGAAGGCGCAGAGCGCCGGGAAAGGGAAAACCTCTCAGCGGGTTCCGAAAAAATCGCCGGCCAATTACGTGACCCGGGAGGAACTGGCGGGATTGTTGTCCGCCCGGGAAGCGGCTCCGGGGATCGGGAAGGACGAGTCGATGCAGCTGGACCGCCGCATCGACATGATCGAGAAACGCATCGATTCGACGGAACGGAAAATCGACGCGCTGGCCGATCAGATCGAGAACAACACGGCCACTGTCGACCGGATGCACGCCGAGGTGGAATCCCTGCGGCGCGAATCGGCCGGGTACATGAACCGGGAGGACGCGGACCGTGAGCTGCAGAGCATCCGGGACGAGGTCGCGGACCTGACGGACCGGTTGAACGGGATGAAGGAAGACTGGTCGGAAGGCGGCCCATCGACCGGTCTGTGACCGCGGCTTTGAAGACCAATCCGTTTTGCGGATGCTTCCGGGGTCTGTCGGACCGGCATTACCGGCCGGCCTCTGGAATGTTCATATAGAGAAGACCGAAGGCGCCCCCGGGTCGGTTTCCGGGGGCATTATTCCGGACTGAAGCGCTGCGGAGCGAAGCGTTCGCCCCGCAGCGGTCAGCGGCGCGCCGTCCCGACGCGCCGAACGCCCTTCCTGTCAATCGACCGGCAGCCGCGGCCCTCTGCACGGGCCATCCCGACCCATCCCTCGGAACGGCATCTTCTGAACGAACCGGCCGTATCCTGCCGTTCTTCGAGCGGCGGCGACTGCAGGGAACCGGAACGTCCGCAGGTGCGGACTCAACAACAGCATCGAATGGAACGCGTGAATGGAACTGAATCTGAAAGACGCCTCGCGTCTGCTGAACGTCACGGAGTTGAAAATCCGCAAATGGATCGACGGGAACGGTCTGCCGGCGATGCGCGTGCAGGGCCGCCTTCGCTTCAACCGGACGGAACTGCTGGAATGGGCCACGGCCGCGGGCATCCCCGTATCCGCGGAATTCGCCGGGGACCCGCCCGCGTCCGGCGGGGACCGGCTGACCGTGGCCGACGCCCTGCGGACAGGCGGCATTTTCTACGACGTACCGGGAGATTCGATGGAAACAGCCATGGCCGGAGCCGTCCGGCACATCCGGCTCCCGGAGGGCGTGGACCGTAAGTTTGTGCTCCGCATGCTGCTGGCGCGCGAGACGCTCGGATCCACGGCCATGGGCAACGGCATCGCCATCCCCCACCCGCGGACGCCCATTGTGTTGCCCGTGGACAAACCGGAGATCGCCCTTGTCTTCCTGAAAAAGCCGGTTGATTTCAGCGCGATCGACCAGAAACCCGTGAGCGTCATCTTCATTCTGCTCAGCCCGACCGTGCGGAAACACATACGACTGCTGTCGCGTCTCGCTTTTCTGCTGCATCAGCCGGGAATGAAAAAAATGCTCCGCGAGAAGCATCCCGAGGCCGTGATTCTGGCCGAGGTGGAAAAACTCGAAAAGGCCTTTCCCGAATCCCTGAACGGGGAGGACGGACCGTGAACCGATGGCCGTTCCGGGGGCCGGCATGATCCTCGTCCTGGCCGCGTTCGCCGTTCTCCTGGCCTCCGGTGTCGCGCCCCGCCTGTTCCGGCCCGACAGCGGTTTCGGCCGCCGTGTCGGCCCCGCGGGCGTCGTGATCGCCGCCGCGCTGACGCTGATTCCGGCCTGCCGCGTGCTCGCCGGCCGGACGCCGATCCGGGAGGCCTGGCCCTGGCCGATGCCGTTCGGCTCTTTCGCCTTCCACCTCGATCCGCTCGCGGCGTTTTTCCTCGTTCCGATCGTCGTCCTCAGCGCCTTGTCCGCCTGGTACGGTCCGGACTATTTCGGCGGCCACGATCCCGGCCGCGCCGGCCGCTCCTGGCTCCCCTTCAACGCCCTGGTCGGCGGCATGATCGGCGTCTGTCTCGCGGACAACGCCCTGTTCTTCCTGCTGGCCTGGGAGACCATGGCGCTGTCGTCCTTCTTTCTGGTCGCGTTCGACCACCGGGAGGAGGGCGTGCGCCGCGCCGCGTTCATCTACCTCGTGGCCGCGCACGTGGGAACCGCCTTTCTCCTCCCGATGTTCCTGTCTTTCGCGAACGCCGCGGGCACCGCGGATTTCGCCGCGTTCAGCGGCGCGTTGACCGGATCCGCGGCATCCGCGGCCTTCGTTCTCGCCGTGATCGGTTTCGGCGCCAAGGCCGGATTCGTCCCCCTGCACGTCTGGCTGCCCGACGCGCATCCCGCCGCGCCGAGCCACGTCTCCGCGCTGATGTCCGGCGTCATGCTCAAGACCGGCCTGTACGGATTGATCCGCACCCTGACTTTTCTCGGCGTTCCGGACGCCTGGTGGGGATGGACGCTGATCGCGGTCGGCGCCGTGTCCGCGCTGATCGGCGTGCTCTTCGCCCTGGCCCAGCGCGACCTCAAGCGCCTGCTGGCCTATTCCAGCGTGGAGAACGTCGGCATTGTCTGCCTGTCGCTCGGCGTGGCGACCGTGGGCCGGGCCGCCGGACTGCAGTCCGTGGCGTTTCTCGGTTTCGCGGCCGCCCTGGTGCACACGGTCAATCACGCGGCGTTCAAGGGGACGCTCTTTCTCGCGGCCGGATCCGCGGTCAGGGCCGCGGCCACACGCGAGATGGACAGGCTCGGCGGCCTGTCACGCCGCATGCCGTTCACGGCCGCGGTTTTCCTGGCCGGATCCCTCGCCGCGTCCGGGCTGCCTCCCTTCAACGGGTTTTACGGGGAATTTCTTCTGCTGTCCGGCCTGTGGCGGGGCGTGATCGAGGCGGACCCGTCCACGGCCGTGTCCATGGCAGGCGCAGCCTCGGTTCTGGCGCTGGTCTTCGGGCTCTCCCTGATCGTCTACATCAAGGCGTTCGGCGTTTCCTTTCTCGGCTCGCCGCGTTCGGACGCGGCCGGCGACGCCTCCGAATCTCCGGCTTCGATGACCGTCCCCATGGCGGCGCTCGCCGCGTTCTGCGTCCTGGGCGGCCTGGCCTGGGCCGCGCTGTTCCGCGCCGTGATTCCGGCCGCGGCCGGGGCCTTCGGCCCCGTGCCCCTGGCGGAAGCCGCGGACACGTCCGAGTGGCTCTGGAAAATCACCTCGGTTTCGGGCTTGCTGGTTCTCGCGGCCGGGTGCGTCGCGCTCCTGCGCCTGCGCCGGGGCCGGCCTGCGGCCCGGGCATCCGTCACCTGGGGTTGCGGATACGGCCCCGCCACGGCCCGCATGCAGTACACCGGCTCCTCCTTCGTCCAGCCCGCGACCGAGCTGTTCGGCTTTCTCCTTGGCACGCGCAAGAACGTGCGTCCGCCCGAGGGCTACTTCCCCGCCGGCCGCCGGTTCGAGACCGAGACGCCGGACATGAGCCGCGAGAAACTGTACCGGCCCCTGCTCGCGGCCGTGTCGCGCCTGTTCTCGCGGATACGGGCCATCCAGGAGGGCCGCCTGCAGGTGTACGTCGCCTACATGGTGCTGACCCTGCTGGCCCTTCTCCTCTGGATGCTGAGGTGACGGCCATGCAGACCTTAGTTCCCTGGATTCAGTTCGGAATCGGCCTCGTCCTGTCCCCCCTGCTGGCGGGCATCGTCAACCGGACCAAGGCCTTCTTCGCGGGCCGCCGGGGCCAACCCCTGCTCCAGGCCTATTACGACATCGCCAAGGGCCTGGCCAAGGGCGCCGTTTATTCCCGGACCACCACCTGGATTTTCCGCGCCGGGCCCGTGATCGGAGCCGCGGCCGCGGTGACGGCCCTGGCCCTGGCGCCTTTCGGCGGCCGACCCGCGGCGGTTTCCTTCCCCGGCGATCCGATTCTCTTTCTCGGTCTGTTCGGCCTCATGCGCGGCCTGACCGTGCTCGCCGCGCTCGACACCGGGTCGAGTTTCGAGGGCATGGGCGCGAGCCGCGAGGTTTTCTTTTCCGCCCTGACCGAACCGGTGATGATGCTCGGTTTTCTCGCCCTCGCCCGCGAGAGCGGCGCGCTCTCCCTCTCGGGCATCCTGAACGCGGCCTCGCTGGAGCGTCCGGAAACCGCGCTCGTGGCCGTGGCCCTGTTCATCGCGTTTCTCTGCGAGAATTCCCGGATTCCGTTCGACGACCCGAACACCCACCTCGAGCTGACCATGATCCACGAGGTCATGGTGCTGGACCACGGCGGCCCGGACTTCGCCCTGATCCAGGCCGGCTCCGCCGTCAAATTCTGGTGCCTGGGCTCGCTGATCGTCAACCTGTTCCTGCCGCTGCGGCCCGACTGGCCCTGGACCGCGAACACGGCCGCGGGCCTGGCCGCCATGGCCGTCCTGGCCGTTTCCGTCGGCATCGTCGAATCCGTGACCGCGCGGCTCCGGCTCAACCGCGTGCCGCAGCTGCTGGCCGCGGCCGCGGCGCTGTCCGCTCTGGCTCTGATCTTTTCCCTGGGGTGACCGCGTGAAAGAAGTGATTGAACTGGGCCTGATGGCCCTGGTGCTCTCCGACATGGCCCTGCTCGGCATCGGCCTGCTGTCGACGTGCATACGGATCGTGGCCTTTCAGGGCGTCCTGCTGGGGCTTTTCTCCGTGGCCGTGAACTGGGGCTTTCTCACGCCCCGCGTGTGGATTCTCGCGGCGGTGAGCGGCCTGCTCAAGGGCGTGGTGTATCCCCTGCTCCTGCGCCGCGCGGTGAGCGACGCGGGCGTCCAGCGGGAGATCGAGCCCTACGTCGGGCCCATCCCGTCCGTGCTGGCCGGAATCGCCCTGTTCGGCGCGTCCGTCTGGATCGGAGGCCGGCTTCCGCTGACCGGCGCGGCCGAGGCCGGGAGCCGGCTCATCGTGTCCGCCTCCCTGATGACCCTGCTGACCGGGCTCTTCCTCGTGGCCGCCCGGAAAAAGGCGCTCACCCAGACGCTCGGCTACATCGTGTTCGAGAACGGGATATTCGCGTTCGGCGTCGCGTCCGTGGGCGAGATTCCCGCGCTCGTGGAGCTGGGCATTCTGCTCGACGCGTTCGTGGCCGTGTTCGTCATGGGCATCGCCATGTACCACATCAACCGCGAGTTCGATCACCTGGACGCGGATCGGCTCAACGCGCTGAAAGGATGAACGTGCAGCCCATCGCGCTCCTGCTCTGGTTCCCGATTCTCATTCCCGCGGCCGCGGGCCTGGCCTGCCGCCTGATGCCCTCGCCCAAATGGATTTTCCGAACGGTGCTCGCAACGGCGGCCGCGGACGCCGCGATTGCCGCTGTCCTCGTGTGGGGCACGGCCTCCGGCGGCCGGCTGTTCGCCGCTTCCGGATGGCTGTTTCTCGACGCCCTGTCGGCCTTTCACCTCGCTGTCATGTCCGCCGTCGCCCTGTTCGCGTCGGTCTTCAGCCGGTCGTATTTCACAGCCGAGGAATCCCTGCACGGTTTCGACCGGGGCCGGGCCCGGCAGTTCGGCGGCCTGTGGTGCGGCGCGCTCGCCGCGCTCAGCCTGGTCCTGCTCTCGAACAACATCGGCGTCATGTGGGTCGGCATCGAGGCCACCACCCTGCTCACGGCCTTTCTGATCTGCGTGCGGGTGACGCCCGAATCCCTCGAGGCCATGTGGAAGTATCTCATGGTCTGCTCCGTGGGCGTGGCGTTCGCGTTCATGGGCACTTTGCTGGTGGCCTCCTCGGCCAAGCGGCTGGGGCTGGAGCCGATGGAGATGCTCCTGTGGACCAAGCTGTCCGAGAACGCCTCGGCCATGGACGCGCTTCCGGTCAAGGCGGGCTTTCTCTTTCTGCTCGTCGGCTACGGCACCAAGGCCGGGCTCGCGCCGATGCACAACTGGCTGCCGGACGCGCACAGCCAGGCGCCGGCGCCGGTCTCGGCGCTTTTCTCGGGGTTCATGCTCAGCGCGGCCATGTACTGCCTGATGCGGATTCTGCCGCTCGTCGAGGCCGCCACCGGCCGCGTCGGATGGGCGGCGCACCTGCTCGCGGGATTCGGCCTGCTCTCGATTCTGGTCGCGGCTGCCTTCATCCCGTTCCAGAAAAACGTCAAGCGCTTTCTCGCGTACTCGAGCCTCGAGCACATGGGCGTCGTGGCCTTCGGCATCGGCATCGGCGGCGCCGGGGCCGCGCTGTTCCACACGCTCGGCCACTCCATCGCCAAATCGCTCGCTTTCTTCTCCGCGGGCCGCCTCGGACAGGAGGCGGGCAGTTACGAGATGAAGACGCTCGGCGGCTCCCTGAAACGAAGGCCCCTCTGGGGATCGGGCCTCCTGCTGGCCGTTCTGGGCCTCGCGGGCGCGGTGCCCTTCGCGCTGTTCATGAGCGAATTCCAGATTCTCAGGGCGGCCATGGCAACGGCCCCGGCCTGGGTCGTGGTCCTCTTCCTGTCCGGCCTGGCCGTGGTGTTCATCGGCGCCCTGCATCACGCCATCGGCATGGCCTGGGGGGAATCGCCCCCGCAGTCTGGTTCAGAACACGGATCGTTCCGGCCCGCGGTCGTTGAAACCGTTCTCGTCGCGGTGATGCTGATCCTGCTGACCGGCCTGGGCCTGTGGATGCCCGGCCCCCTCAGGCAGGGGCTGTCCGCCGCGGCCGCGATCGTGACCGGAGCCCCGTCCGGCCTTGACGCGTGGTCCGTGTGGACCGGGGGGCCGACGCCATGAGACCGCTTTCCGGGCTTCCGCTCCGGAACGGGCTGGCCGTCGCAGCGAAGGACATTCCGGTCCTGAGCCAGGCCGCGTTCCGGAACGCGATGATCGGCGGAATCGGCCGCGGCGGACGCGTCTGCGCCTTTTTCGGCGTTCCTGCGGACCGCCTGAAGACCTCTTCGGGCGGGGACTCGTCCCGCGTCCGCTCCCGGTTGTTCGCGGTTCTGGCTTTCGACGAATCGGGCTGGCTGTCCGCGTTCGCGACCGATGCCGGCGCCTCCTTCCCCTCGCTCACGCCCGAATGCCCCCAGGCCCATCTGTTCGAGCGGGAGATTTTCGAGCAGACCGGCGTCAAGCCGGCCGGCCACCCCTGGCTGAAGCCGGTTCGTTCCGCCCCGGTCCCGAAACCTGGCGGCCGCGGCGCGAGGGGCGCCATGGATTTCTACCGCCTCGGCGGCGGCGAGGTTCACGAGGTCGCGGTCGGCCCCGTGCACGCAGGCGTCATCGAGCCCGGCCACTTCCGTTTCCAGTGCCACGGCGAGCACGTGTACCACCTGGAGATCAGCCTGGGGTATCAGCACCGTGGCGTGGAAGCCGCGCTTCGGGAGCGGTCCCGCTCCACCGCGCTCCGGATGATCGAGACCGCGGCCGGCGACACCACGGTCGGACACGCGCTGGCCGCTTCGATCTGCCACGAAGCCCTCGCAGGCGCGCAGGCGCCGCCGCGGGGCCTCGCCCTGCGGGGCGTCGCGTTGGAGCTCGAGCGCCTGGCGAACCACGCCGGCGATTTGGGTGCCCTTGCCGGAGACGTCGGCTTTCTGCCCACGTCCTCCTATTGCGGCCGCATCCGCGGGGACTTTCTCAACCTCACGGCCCTCCTGTGCGGCAGCCGGTTCGGCCGGACCCTGGTGGAAGTCGGGGGCGTGCGTTTCGACGCGGACGAGGCGCGGATCCGGACCTTCCTGACACGATTGGACGGCATCGCCGCGGACCTGACCGGCGCCGTGGACCTGATGTTCCGCAACACGTCCGTGCTCGGCCGGTTCGAGAACACGGGTGTCCTTTCGAGGCGGGCGGCCGCGGAACTGGGCATGGTGGGGCCTGCGGCCCGGGCCTCCGGCCTGGGGCTCGACGCGCGGTCCGATTTTCCGGTGGGCATCTACCGGTTCGCGCACATCCCGGTGTCGACCGGCGAGACCGGGGACGTTTTCGCCAGGGCCCTGGTGCGCAGAATCGAATGCGAACGGTCCGTCGAATTCATACGCGGCCAGATGGAAGCCCTGCCCGAGGGTCCGGTCGCGGTGGAAACCGCGGCTCCGGCCGCGGGCCGCTTCGCCGTGTCCCTCGTCGAGGGATGGCGGGGCGAAATCGCGCATGTGATCATGACCGGCCGCAGGGGCGCCGTCCTCCACCACAAGATCGTGGATCCCTCGTTCCACAACTGGTTCGGCCTGGCCATGTCCATGCGGGGACAGGCGGTTTCGGATTTCCCCCTCTGCAACAAGAGCTTCAACCTGTCCTATTGCGGTCACGACCTGTAGGAAAAAGGAAATGCTGGACATACTGAAAACGCGCCTGCGCCAGAAACACAGGACCATTCCCTTCCCGGCCCGGCCCCCGGAACTGCCGGACCGTTTCCGCGGCCTGCCGGTCCTGGATCCCTCGGCCTGCGGCGGCACCTGCGCGGCCCGGTCGCGGGCCTGCGTTGCCGCATGCCCGGTATCGGCCATATCGGTCCGCAAAAACGGACAGCCCGAGGGCCGCATCCGCATCGACCTCGGCCGATGCATATTCTGCGGCGACTGCGTTGCCGCGTGCCCTTCCGGCGCGATCCGGTTCACGAACGATTACAGGCTGGCCGTCCGTTCCAGGGCGGATCTGATCTTCAGCGGCGATCCGCTCCGGCTCGCGGACGCGGTCGGCGGACGCGTCCGGAAACTGTTCGGCCGCTCGCTCAAGCTCAGGCAGGTCAGCGCGGCCGGGTGCAACGCGTGCGAAGCCGACGTCAACGTGCTGACCACGGTGGTGTACGACCTGGGCCGCTTCGGCATTCAGATCGTCGCTTCGCCCCGCCACGCGGACGGCCTGCTCGTCACCGGGCCCGTGAGCCGCGGCATGCGCGACGCCCTGCTGGGCACCTACGAGGCCGTGCCTGACCCGAAGCTCGTCATTGCGGTGGGCGCGTGCGCGATTTCCGGCGGGCTGTACGCGGGGCGTCCGGAAGTCTGCGGCGGCGCGGATCCGCTCGTGCCGGTGGACCTGTACGTGCCCGGCTGTCCCCCGCATCCGGTGACGATTCTGGACGGCATGCTGAGGCTTCTGGGCAAACTGGAGAACCGTTAACAATTCCGGATGACCGACCCCGGGGCCGCAGGCGGCACGGCCTTCGGCCCCGGCGTGGTGTCACAATAATTGCGGCACACCTCGAAGGTGCACCGCTTTTTTTTATCGACCCGTAACCTTGAGCGCCGGACATCGTATCCATTATCAGACGTACGATTCCGCATGCATAACAAGGAGTAAAGGGATGGAAAGAAAACGTATCATTTTCATGTGGTTCCTGTCCATTCTGGCCGTATGCCTGTCCGGATGCAAGAGCGCTGTCGTGACCGGAGGCCCGGTGGACGGATCCCGTCTTGCGGACGGGGTGTTCCGCGGCGACTGCAAGGCCGGGCCGAACAAGGCCGTGGTCGAAGTGACCATCCGCGATCAGAATATTACCCAGGTTAAACTTCTGCAAAGCGACGCGTGGAAAGGCCACAAGGCGGACGCGGTCATCCCAGGCCGGATCGTGGAAGAACAGTCCACATCCGTGGACGCTGTATCCGGCGCCACGAATACCAGCAATGTCATCATGAACGCGGTCGAGGCGGCTCTTGTCGTGTCGCGAGAACAGGCCGGGAAGGATACGGGGAAATGAAGACAGCAATCATCTTCGCGTCCACGCACGGTTGCGCCGAAACATGCGCAGGAAAGCTCGCGGAAAAGCTGAACGGCGAAGTCCACCGCTTCAACCTGAAGGACAAGCCCCGCGTGGACCTCGTCTCCTATGACCGGATCGTGATCGGCGGTTCCATCCACGCCGGAAGGATTCAGGGATCGGTGCGCAGGTTCGTCGAAGCCAACCGGGAGATCCTGCTCGGGAAAAAGTTCGGCCTTTTCATCAGCTGCATGGAAACCGGGGAAAAAGCCCGGAAGGAATTCGAGGTGGTTTTTCCGGAAGACATCCGGCAAAAGGCTTCGGCTGTCGGGTTGTTCGGCGGCGGGTTTAATTTCGAGCGTATGAATTTCATCCAGAAAGCGATCATCAAAAAAATCGCCAAGACGGACAGAACCGTGTCGAATATCGACGAGCAGGCGATCGGCCGGTTTGCGGAGGAGATTTCGAGGGGTTGAATGAAGGACCCCGCCGCAAGCAGTGGGGTATCACAAGAAACTTGGATGATGGACGCCACGAGCGGCGGGGAATCAGACCCGTCGGAGCGGCCAGAAGCCCAATCTCCGATTGGAATCCGAATGAACAGGCTTCTGGCCGCCCGATTGAATCGCACCCCGAGCGGAGTCGAGGGGTGCGCCTGATCGGAACTGCCAATGGATCCCCGCTCCCGGATCAAGTCCGGGAAAAGCCCAAAATGCGGGGCGAAGCAATCCCATATTGATCCGGTCTGAATGGAGATTGCCGCGTCGCCCTGCCCGGACTGGGTCCGTGGCAGGGCTCCTCGCAATGACGACCCCCCCCCAAAAAAAATGGCAACCTTCGCTGAGAAGGCTGCCATTTTTTTACCGCGTACCTCCGCGCTATTTCGTCTTTTCCGTCACTTCACGCAACTCGGCTTTCCCGAAATCGATGAGGGACGCGGGATCGATGGCGGCCTCGCCCTTCCGGATCTCCAGGTGCAGATGCGGACCGGTCGACCGGCCTGTCGATCCGACCGTGCCGATGACGTCCCCCCGCTTGACCGCCTGCCCCCCGCTCACAAGCACGGAATCCAGGTGCGAGTACAGGCTGGACATACCGTCCGCGTGAACCAGAAGCACGAACCTGCCTCTTCCCTGATCCGCCGTGTACTCGGTCACAGCCTTGACCGCCTTCCCGTCCTCAATCGCGCGCACGGCCGATCCCCTCGAAGCCTTGATGTCTACTCCCGAATGATCCATCTCCTTTCCGGTGAATGGATCGCACATGGGCCCGAATCCCGCGGTGATAGTCTTTCCCGGAAGCGGAGAGCCGTACCGGGAGGCTTCCCTGACCACGGGCGCATCCTCCTTCGCGAAAGCCCCGGAGGATTCAAGAACCGGGCCGCCTGATCCTTGGACCACAGCCTGTGTAACAGTTCCCCGTCCGGCTCCCGCCATCGGCAGAAGGAAAAGGCCCAGCAAAACCGTGCCGGTCACCGCAGCCGCGACTCCTCTTTTTTGGATTCCAGACGCGCGGCCGGACTTGATGTTCTCGATGCGCTTCATGATTTTCCTCCTCGAGCTTCCGA
>CAZNXX010000018.1:0-3992 GCA_964577095.1 uncultured bacterium
TGTCATTGGAAACCGTTTCAACGGTTTCCGGCAATTGAAAAAGATGCAATTTTTTACAAGGACATTCGGAAATTCCTTCTTATTTTAACTTCCGCGGGACGAAATCCGTATTCCCGGCCATCCAATCCCCCACTTCTACGGAGGATCCGTCATGAAACTGTTTCGCAGCCCTATCCTGATTGCCTGCTTCATCCTGGCCCTCGGGACGACTCAAGCCCGCGCCGCTTCTACAGCGGACCCCGCCCGCAGCCTGTCGCCGTATTTCACGCCCGCTTCTGCCGGCGTGCTGGCGCCGGATGCCGACGGCTTTCTCAGGCGCTGGCTGCTTCTCGAGCCGATCGTCAAGCCGAACCGCAGCAACACCGTGTTCACCGACAGCTACATCCGGAACGTTTTCAATGCCGAGTTTTTCCCGGGCCAGTTCACCGTGGTCCCGAAGGACGGCGACACGGTGACCGCGGACAGCTTACGGCTCGCCTGGCACGGCCTGGACGCGTCGGGGTTCAACGTCAAGCTGTTCCGCTTTGCCTGGGGCCTGAACAAGCCCGTCTACGGGGTCGTGTTCTGGGCCGTGACCGTAGTCGAGAGCCCGAAGGAGATCCGGAATGTGCGCATGGCCGTCGGGTCCAATTCCGCGTCCATGTGGTGGCTCAACGGAAAGGAGGCTGTCATTCTCTCCGGCGACCGCCGCATGAAAATGGACGACTGCGTCTCCAATCGCCTCACCCTCAAGAAAGGCCGGAACGTCATTCGCGGCGCGGTCATCAACGGCCCCGGCATGAGCGATTTCTGCGTGCGCTTCATCGACGAGAACGGAGAACCCGTCAGGGATCTCGGCCTGAAACTCGGCAAATGAGTCCGATCATCCATCACTGATCTCACCCGTCCCATTTTCGGGAGGTTTTATGAAATTCCGCGTTCCGCATGCGATCCTCTCAGTCCTGACGCTTTTTGGACTGTCCGATCCGGCTTTGGCGCTGGACGGACAGCCCTACATTCACGATCCATCCACCATCCTGTTTTGTGACGGCAAGTTTTACACGTTCGGCACCGGCGGCGGGGGCCTGATCTCGGACGACGGCTGGACGTGGATGCCCGGAGCCGTCCGGCCCGGCGGAGGCGTGGCCCCGGACGTCATCCGCATCGGCGACCGTTACTACCTCACGTACGCGAAGGGCGGCGGCGGACTGGCCGGCGGGCACGCCAGCGACGTCCACGTCATGTGGACCAAAACGCTCGATCCCAAATCCCCCGATTTCGGTTTTCAGGAAGACACCGTGGTCGCTTCGTCCGACGGCGTCGAGGACTGCGACGCCATCGATTCGGCGTTCCTGCTCGATCCGACGGACGGCCGGCTGTGGCTCACCTACGGGACCTACTTCGGCAACATCCGGATCGTGGAACTCGATCCCAAGACCTGTCTGCGCGTGCCCGGCAACCAGGCACTGGATATCGCCATCGACTGCGAAGCCACGGCCATGATGTTCCGCGACGGCTGGTACTACCTGCTCGGCACGCACGGCACCTGCTGTGACGGCGCCAACTCCACCTACAATATCCGCGTGGGGCGTTCCAGAAAGGTGACCGGCCCCTTCCTGGACAACATGGGCGTGGATATGCGCCGGGGCGGAGGCAAGCTCGTCGTGGCCGCCAGCGGCCGCTTCGTCGGTCCCGGCCATTTCGGCCTGCTGGACCTGGGAGACGGCGTTCAGAAATTTTCCTGCCATTACGAGGCCGACCTGGACCGCAGCGGCCGCAGCGTGCTGGACATCCGGCCTTTGCTCTGGAAAGACGGCTGGCCCGTGGCCGGAGACAATTTCAGGGAAGGCACGTTCGAGATCCAGTCCGAGCGCAGCGGCTATGCGCTGGAGCTGGCCGTGGATTTCACGCGCATGGCCGGCGGCATGCGCGGTTTCAGGCGTCCCCCGGAAGAGCCCGTCAAACCGGTTCCGTTTCAGGAACTCTCGGAAGTGATCGGAGGCTGGCCGGCAGGGGACATCGGCGTGCGCCTCGGCGACTTCATGTTCCGGCCTCACCAGAAATGGACGGTCACACCAGTCGACAGCGTCGGCGGATATCCTGGCTCGCCCTTTTTCAAGATCACCATCGCCGGTACGGACCGCGCCCTGGCCGCGACAGCTGCCGCCGAAGTCATCGCGGTTCCGGCTTTCACCGGCGCCCCGGAACAACTGTGGCGCATTGACCAGCTGACCGACGGCGCGTACCGCATCATGCCCAAGGCCGTGCCGGGCCATACGGAACCCCTGGCATTGACCGCGGTGGGCGCCAGCACGCCGTCATTGGTCAAGTTCGACCCTTCGAGCGACATCGCGAAATGGAACTTCAGGGAGCCGTGAATCCATGTGCGACGCACTTTTAAAGTGCGTCGCACATGGATTCAGCCCACGGCTTCAGCCGTGGGTGATAAGGAAAGTTGACACCGGAGATCGGATCGCCCCAGGGTTCCACCCTGGGGCGTTTGTTTTCGGGAAATGGTTTTCGAAACCTGGCACCTGCGACGCACTTCGCAAGTGCGTCGCAGGTGGGCATCCAAAGGCGCCTCCCTCCCTGTATCTTGTGATTATAGAATATGTGCTTGATTGATCCAGAATCGACATGCTGGCAGGGAATGCAGGAAGGTTTTCCCCGGAGATCCGGGGCAAACCAGGAATCGAGAACGATTGATCGGGCCACCAAGCAAAAAGCCCCGCGTTGCGGGGCTTTTTGCTTGGTGGCGCCTCCCAGAATCGAACTGGGGACACATGGATTTTCAGTCCATTGCTCTACCGACTGAGCTAAAGCGCCTTCTGGAAAAGGGAGTAAAAATATAACCACTTTTAGACGGTTTGTCAAGGGAAAAGACCATAAATTCCTTGTCTTTTCCGTATGGTTTTTATATATTTATTGGTTGTTTTTCGGACCGGGGATTCCGCTCAAGCCGAGATTGCCACACAACGACCCGGGCCGTTGCTCGCAATGAGGATGTTCCGGTTTTCGGACACACTTAGGCCAATTCTGGCACCCAAAAACCATGCAAAACCCCCTCTCAGACCGTCTCTACCACTCGCGCGTGAAACCGCGCAAGCCGGACATCCGGGGCGACTATTTCAGGGACCAGACCGCTATCATCCACTCCACTCCCTTCAGGCGGCTGAAGCACAAGACCCAGGTTTTTTTCCTTCCCCAGAACGACCACATCTGCACCCGCATCGAGCACGTACTCCACGTATCGACCATTGCCACGACCATATGCAAGGGACTGGGGCTCGACGTGGAGCTGGCGCAGGCCATCGCGCTCGGCCATGATCTGGGCCACGCGCCTTTCGGCCACATCGGGGAGAGGACGTTGTCGCGACTCGCCAAGTCGACCGGAGGGTTCATTCACGAGGTGCACGGCCTGGCCGTGGTGGATCGCATCGCGAACAACGGCCGCGGCCTCAACCTGACCTATGCCGTGCGCGACGGCATTGTCTCCCATTGCGGGGAGGCGTTCACCAAGTCCATACAGCCCGAGCGCAAACCCAAGAACCTGGAGGCCATCGCCGGCCGCCAGTCCGCGCCGTTGACCTATGAGGGTTGTGTGGTGCGCGTCGCGGACAAGATCGCCTACCTCGGCCGGGACATCGAGGACGCCATCACCGTGGGTCTCATCACGCCCCGGGACATCCCGAAAGACCTCAAGCGGAGCCTGGGCCGCACCAACGGACAGATCATCGACACGCTCGTGATGGATGTGATCCGTTCCTCTTTCGAAAAGGACCGCATCGTCTTCAGTGACGGCCGCTTCGACATGCTCTGCCGGCTGAAGGATTTCAATTACGAGAGAATCTACAAGCATCCCCGGCTGCTGGAAAGCGACCGTATCATCCACCGTCTGCTGACGGAGATCCATGGCCACCTGACCGCCTGCATGGAGCGGCTCGGCCAGGACGAGAAAGCCTACGCGGTCTCCAAGCACAGGCTCGTCCGGCATTTCGGCCAGTTCCTCTCCA
>CAZNXX010000018.1:4092-11686 GCA_964577095.1 uncultured bacterium
GCCTACGCGGTCTCCAAGCACAGGCTCGTCCGGCATTTCGGCCAGTTCCTCTCCATCCGCAGGGGATGGAAGGACGCCGTCCCGTGCACGGACCGCTGCGTGGTCGATTTCATCGCGGGCATGACCGACTCGTACGCGCTAGAAGCCGCCCGGGAAATTCTGTTTCCGAATCCCATCGAACTCGTATAGGGGGATCGCACGTGCCTCTGACCTGTCCCAAATGCGGTGAATTCGCTCTTCACCGCTCCCACACTCAGAACGTCAGCGAGCATTTGATGAAGACATTCTCGCCGCTGAGACCCTATCGCTGCGGGGCATGCAAATGGCGCGGCTGGCGGATGAAGGAGCGGGCGGTTAACAAGCAGAGGCGGGTCAGGAACCTGGTGATCTACGGCATCGTGTTCCTCGTGGCCGTGGTGTTCGCGCTGTATATGAGAACGCTGTTTCAATGAAGTTCATGGTGCATAGTTCATGGTTCATAGAAATCAGGCGAATTCAACATCAGGCTGATATTTCCCCGAGAAGAAAACAGATAGTCAGAAGGATCCTCAGTCCCGGGCTTTTTCTGTCCCCGGCGGTGAGGGGAACCATGAACAATGAACTATCAACCATGAACTCATCATCCACATCCGCCTCCTAAAACAAAAAACGCCCCTGAACGGGGCGCTTTTCATTTTCTAAATGTCCAGGGCGATCTAGGTCCTTCCCTGCTTCTTCTGAAGCCTCTGCTTCACCTGCTTCAGCGTGGCGATCATGCCGCGCTCCGATTCCTCGAGCGAATCCTGTATGTATTTGATTGTCTCGACATAGGTCGGGATTGCGATTTTCTCCAGCGCGTTCACCCGGCGCATGGTCTTTCGCACCTCGTCCGACAGCCGCACCAGGGAGATGCGGAGTTCAGCGAGCTTGCCGATTTCGAGCAGGGTGTCCTTGAACCGGGCCACGGCCTCTTCGGTCCACACCGAGGTCTCGCCCGGGCTGAAATACGGCGCCGCGTCGTCGGTGGTCACGGTCACCTGCGGCAGGCTCACGCCCATCACCTTGCGGAAATGCACTTCCGCCTCGGCCTTGAAGTTCACGGCGGGCGCCACGCGCGTCAGGTTCTGCCGGCCTCCGGACAGGAGCGCCTTGCGAAGCGCGTCGAACGCGATCGCGATGGTTTTTTCCATCTGCTCCTGTGTTGCGATGGTTTTGTCCATCAGGGAGAGAAGCTCGGCCACCAGGATCTGGCGCTTCTGGTCGAGGAGTTCGTAGCCTTCCTGCGCGAACACCAGG
Organism: uncultured bacterium; assembly: GCA_964577095.1. Classification (GTDB taxonomy): domain Bacteria; phylum Zhuqueibacterota; class QNDG01; order QNDG01; family DTFT01; genus JAFGAX01. Next base: position 5,368 of record CAZNXX010000018.1, read on the forward strand.
TCCCGCTTCAGACGGAGCAGGTTGGTCTTGGTGGGGACCACCTTCATGAGAGCCATGGGTGGGGGTGTCCTCTAAATTATGAGTTCCGAGTTCCGGGTTCTGGGTTCTGGGTTCCGAGTCAAGAGTTTAAAGTTCAAGGTTCAAGGTTCAAAGTTCAAAGTTCAAAGATAAAACAACCCTCCCCCACACCCCTGGATCCCCGCTTCCGCGGGGATGACATACTTTTGGATCAATGCATTACCCTATCAGCGGACCAGCAGTATCTTGCGGGTCTGGACGGACGAGCCCGAGGTCAGGCGCACGAGATACACGCCGCTCGGCGCGGGAGCGCCAGACGATGCGAGGCCGTCCCACCGGGCCTCGTACCGGCCCGCGGGCTTCGTTCCATCCAGCAGTACGGCCGTTTCCCGTCCGCGGACGTCCATCACCGAGATCCGAACCGGACCCTGCTCCGCGAGACTGTACCGGATCACGGTTCCGCCGTTGAAGGGATTGGGAAACGCGCGATCCAGCATGAAAACAAAAGGCTGCAATTCGTCCGACGAATCCACGGACGTGACGAAGTTCCACTTGCGTTCCGCCGCGTCTGAAGCGGCCTGCAAACCGGCCCAGGACGATCCGCCGATCACAGCGTATCCGATGCGGACCGTGTCACCCGCCGGTATGTCGAAGGGCCCGACGCCGAGCACATGCGAGTAGTCGCCGGGCTCGGAGGGAACCGTGTTGCGCACCCCTCCGGACAGATCCTCCCATTTTCCGATGTCGGTGTATCCCCCCGAGCCGAAATTCGGCTCGCGGTAGTTCCGGTTGAGCCTGTAGTTCACCGGCAATCCGCCGCTGAAAAGCCGCAGTCCGCCGTGAACGCCGGACAGGGGCTCGTACACGGCGGCCAGGCTCCGTCCCTCGTCGTATCGGCCGAGGTTGCTCCCCGCGTCCGCGTCACCTTCCACGTCCCAGTCCATGAACAGCCCGGCGTACAGATTCTCCACCGGCGTCCCCTTCGTGCTGAAGAAACCGCAGGACAGGAGCACGTAATCCACGTCCGGCGCTTCCGACCAGGCATAGGCGGTCTGCTCGACCCCGATGCCCAGGGAGGGTGACGCGGCCGCGTCGCTGAAAGCCGTCGCGCCCTGCTGGTCCGCGTCCGAGCCCGGAACGGACAGGGTGAATTCCCTTCCGAAAACCGAATCGAAATCGTCCTTGTAAACGTCGCCGGGTCCGCGCGCCACGTCCGAGACGGAATCGGCCGACAGCGCCGTCATCAGCGCGCCCTCGAAGAGCAAATTGCCGTCGGACCCGAACACGAACCCCTCGCCGAAACCGTGCTGTCCGTCCGCGAACCCGAGGCGGCCGATGGACGAGACAGTCAGCCGCGCGTTTCCCGCGGCAACGGTCCCGGCCGCGTGGGAGACGTTGAATGTCATGTGGTCCAGGTCTTCGCCGTCAGCGCCATCGAAAAACGCGTACAGCACGAGCCGCTGGCCGATTCGGGCGCTTTCCAGAATCCGGAGGACGAGGGGCGCGGAGGCATTGGTCCACGTTTCCCCGCCCGCCAAAGGCGGCAGATCGAGCGAATAATTCTCGACCGCCTCAGCCCCGTCCCCCGCTCCGACCAGCAGATGGACGGGCCCGGAGGCCGCGAGATGGTTGCGCACGATGAACGTGCAGACCACCTGTTCGCCCCGGTTCAGTTCGCCGTCGCCGTTCGCTCCCGGGCCTTCGGAGAAAACCGCATTTTCGATTCTCAGAGAGGGCCGGGTCTCGGTCATGGCCCGATAGGCGTTGATACGGCCGGCTGCAGCGACGTCCACGTCCGCGACATCGAGACGGTCCGCTGTGACGCGGAGCTGTTCTCCGGCCTGAAACCCCGTCCATTCGGGATGCGCTGTCCTGACCAGGGCGGCGATGCCCGAGACGATCGGAGCGGAAAAAGACGTGCCGTCCAGGTAGGCGTACCCGTCCGCCCCGAAGGCCGTGTAAATTCCGACGCCCGGAGCGGACATGTCGATGCTGGGTCCGAAATTGGAGAAACCGGCCCAGAAATCGTCCTCTCCCGTGGCCGCGACGGACAGCACGCCCGGCAGGGACGCGGGATAGAAAGGATCGGAGACTCCCTCGTTCCCGGCCGCGCCCACAACCAGGCACCCGCGGCCGACCGCGTAGGCCACCGCGTCCTCCTCTGCGAAGGAGACCACGGTTCCGCCCCAACTGCAGTTGATGACGCCCGCGCCCATGTCCGCGGCGTACACGATACCGGAGTACCCGTCGTAAAAGTACTGATCCGGATCGTCGTCGAGCGACACCTTGACCGCCATCAGACGGGCACTGAAAGCCGCGCCCGCCATACCGGCCCCGTCATCCGAGGCCGCGCCCGCGACCGCGGCCACGGCTGTGCCGTGCCACCCCACAGGGGAACCGCCGTTGCCCCGGATATCGCTCGGGGTTGGGTCGTTGTCCGAATCCCCGAAATCCCATCCCCACGTGTCGTCGACGAACCCGTTCCCGTCGTCATCCACGCCATTGCCGCCGATTTCTCCGGTGTTGCTCCAGAGAGACGCGGTGATGTCCGGGTGGGTCCGCCGGACCCCCGTGTCGACGATGGCGATCGGCACGGCCGTGGCGTCGCGTCCCAGGTCCCAGGCTTCCCCGGCCCGGATCTTGCCGAGATACCACTGGTAGAGGAGGAAGGGATCGTTCGGCGTGTACCGTACGGACCGGGCCATCACCGGCTCCGCCCACTCCACATCCGGGTCCGCGTACAGGGACTCGGCGGCCTTCCAGGGATCGGTCCCCGCCGCAAGACGGATATCGAGTATCCTGGAGAGTTCCGAATCGTCCGAACCATGGCCGGGGAACCGGAACGCGACGGACCGCACCCCGGCCCTCCTGGACGCGGTGTTCCACGCGGCGCTTGTCTTCGCCAGGTCGGGATTCCGCCGCTTGACAATCAGCCGGCCCTCCGCGACGCGGACGCCGCTCACGGAGCTGCGAACGCGGCTGTCGTGCCGCTTCCGCACATCCCGGGAACCGCGTCCCGCGGTTCCGTTTCCAGCCGCGGCGGACGAATTGTCGGGCCCGAAAAAGACCGCCGCCGTCAGGAAAACGGCGGCGGTGATGCGAAATGGTCTTTTCAGAAGAGATCCTTCCGGTCTGTCGTCAGGAGGGCTTCACGTAGTGCTTCGCGATCTCCTCGTCGGTCACCCGGTGCAGTTCCTCCTTCGGCAGGATGGAGAGGCACTTCCATCCGATGTCGAGCGTCTCCTCGATCGACCTGTCCTCGTCCTCTCGCTGGGACAGGAAGGTGCGCTCGAACGCGTCGCCGAACTGGAGGTACTGGTGGTCGAGTGTCGACAGCTCCTCCTCGCCGATGACCGAAGCCAGGGCGCGCACGTCCTTCACGCGCGCGAGCGCCGCGAACAGCTGGCTCGCCGTGTGCGCGTGGTCGTCGCGCGTCATGCCCTTGCCGATGCCGTCCTTCATGAGACGCGACAGCGACCGGAGCGTGAGGATGGGCGGGTAGATGCCCTTCTGGTGGAGTTCCCGGTCGAGCACGATCTGGCCCTCGGTGATGTACCCGGTCAGGTCGGGGATCGGGTGAGAGATGTCGTCGGAGGGCATGGTGAGGATTTCCATCTGCGTGATCGAGCCCGTGGCGTTCTCGACCATGCCGGCCCGCTCGTACAGGGAGGCCAGGTCGGAATACATGTAACCCGGGTAGCTCTTGCGCGATGGGATCTCGCTGCGCGCGGTGGAGATTTCGCGGAGCGCCTCGCAGTAGTTCGTCATGTCGGTGAGCACCACGAGCACGTGCATGTTCTCGCGGAACGCCAGGTATTCGGCGATGGTCAGGGCCGTGCGCGGCGTCTGGAGCCGCTCCACCGACGGCGCGTCGGCGAGCGAGAGAAAGAGCACCACGTTCTCGAGCACGCCCGTGTTCCGGAAATTGTCGATGAAGAACCGGGCCACGTCGTGCTTCACGCCCATCGCCGCGAACACGATGGCGAACGACACGTCCTCGCCCACGATCTTGGCCTGGCGCACCACCTGCGCGGTGACGCGGTCGTGCGGGAGGCCGGCGCCCGAGAAGATCGGGAGCTTCTGCCCGCGGACCAGCGTGTTCATGCCGTCGATGGCCGAGATGCCGGTTTCGATGAACTTGCGGGGGTAGACGCGCGACGTGGGGTTGATCGGCAGTCCGTTCACGTCCCACCGCTCCTCCGCGACCGGGGCCGGTCCGCCGTCCGTGGGCCGGCCCAGGCCGTCGAACACCCGGCCGAGCATGCTTTTTGTCACCGGCAGACGCAGGGGTTCGCCCCGGAACCGGACCGACGTGTGCGCCAGGTCCAGGCCCGTCGTGCCTTCGAACACCTGCACCACGGCCGATCCCCGGCTGGTTTCGAGAATCATGCCGAGCCGTTCCCTGCCGTTGCCGTCCCGGAGCTCCACCAGCTCCTGGTACCCCACGTTGTGGACGTTGTCGATGAACAGCAGGGGCCCTTCGAGTTTCTGTATCCCGTGGTACTCGCGGGACTTCAACAGTTCCTGTGGATTCGTCGCGGTCATTGGGCACCTCTCGCCACTTCTTCCATGGCCTTTTCCAGGCGCCCCTGCAGGGCGTCGAACTTCGCGACGTCCTCGTTGGACACCGAAAACTTCATTCTCGAAATCTCCTCCAGAACGGGCAGGGCCCGGAGGGTCTGTATGGTCACGCCCTTGTGGATGGCCTCGGCGGCCAGCCGGTTGTACGTGACGATGATTCTCAGCATCTTCACCTGCTTCTTGGCCGTCGAGTACTGATCGATGGCATCGTAGGCGGACTGCTGGAGAAAGGTGTTCTTGAACAGTTTGGCCGTGTCGAGCACCAGCTTCTGGCCGTCGGGCAGAACCTCGGGCCCCATGAGCTTCACCGTCTGCTGCAGCCGCTCCTCGCGCCGGAGCAGGTCGTGGATCTCGGTGCGGAGCGCGGGCCATTCAGGGTCCCCGTTCTCCTTCCACCAGTTACCGACGTCCTCGACGTAGTCGGAGTAGGAGTCGAGCCAGGAGATCGCGGGATAGTGCCGCGAATTGGCCAGGTCCTGGTCCAGGGCCCAGAACGCGCGGATGAACCGCTTGGTGTGCTGGGTCACGGGCTCGGAAAAGTCGCCTCCGGGCGGCGACACCGCGCCGACGATGCTGATGGACCCGGTCTTGCCGCAGAGGGTTTCGACCAGCCCGGCGCGCTCGTAGAATTCCGCGAGCCGGGTCGGCAGGTAGGCGGGGAATCCCTCCTCGGCGGGCATCTCCTCCTTGCGGCCCGAGAGCTCCCGGAGCGCCTCGGCCCAGCGGGAGGTGGAGTCGGCCATGATGGCCACGTGGTAGCCCTGGTCGCGGTAGTACTCGGCCAGCGTGACGCCGGTGTAGATCGACGCCTCGCGGGCGGCCACGGGCATATTGGATGTGTTGGCGATGAGAATGGTGCGCTCCATCAGCGGGCGGTTCGACCGCGGGTCGATGAGGTGCGGGAACTCCTTGAGCACGTCGGTCATTTCGTTGCCGCGCTCGCCGCACCCGATGTACACGACCACGTCCGCGTCGGACCACTTGGCCACCTGGTGCTCGACGACCGTCTTGCCGGTGCCGAACCCGCCGGGAACGGCCACGGTGCCGCCCTTGGCGATCGGGAACAGGGTGTCGATCACGCGCTGGCCGGTGAGCAGGGGCGCGTCGAAAGGCAGGCGCTGGCGGTTGGGCCGGGACTGTCGCACGGGCCACGACTGGGCCAGCCGGAGCGGCTTCTTTCCCGAGGCCGTCTCCACGACCGCGATCTCCTCCTCGATCGTGTAGTCGCCGGCGGGCGCGATCTTCGCGATCTTGCCGGACACATCGGGCGGAACGAGCACGCGGTGCTCGAGCCGGTCGGTCTCGGGGACCGTGCCCAGAATCTGTCCGCCGCTCACGCTGTCTCCGGCCTTCACCGCGGGCGTGAATTTCCATTTTTTTTCACGGGGAAGCGCCGGAACCTTCACGCCTTTCGGGATGAATTCTCCGCACTGCTTCTTGATCAGTTCCAGCGGCCTCTGAACCCCGTCGTAGATCGATCCGATCAGGCCGGGCCCGAGCTCCACGGACAGGGGAAGGCCGGAACCGTATATGTTCTCCCCCGGAGCCAGTCCGGTGGTGTCTTCATACACCTGGATGGAGATCTCGTCGCCGCTCAACCGGACGATTTCGCCGATCAGCCGCTGCTCGCCGACCTCCACGAGTTCCAGCATCTGGGCGCGGGTGACTTCCCGGGCATGGACCACGGGACCCACCACCCGGCTGACTTTACCGATGACTT
>CAZNXX010000018.1:11786-13070 GCA_964577095.1 uncultured bacterium
CGGCCGTCCGAGGACAGCAGGACCACGCCGCCTTCGGCCAGCGGTTCCGGCGAGAGCGTGATCCGCACGGTCCGTCCGGCCTTCGCGGCCTCCTTCTCCAGACCCGACAGGCGCTCCTTCGTCAGCAGGCCGCGCTCGACGTCGCCCGCCACGGCTTTCACCTCGTCCGACTCGAGGGCTTGGGCGCCCTCCAGCACCATCCGGTCGAGAAACGCGCCGTAGGCCTTGTCCCTGCGGAAGACCTCCATGCGCTCCTTCACCATGCCGAAGATGCGCGTCAGCGTCTCCTCCGTGACCTGAAGCCTCCGCTTCTGGACCTCGAGGTGGACGCCCGACAGAATGCGCTTTTTCAGCGTTTCGGCCTGGGCCTGCGATTTCTTCAGCGTTTCGGCCCTGAACTGTTCCGCTTCGGCCCGGGCCGCTTCGACGATCCGGCCGGCCTCGGCCCGCGCCGCTTCGAGCGCGGCCCGGCTGTCGGCCCCGGAGCGGTCGAGAATCTCACGGCACAGGGCGTCTGCGGTGGCTTGATTGGTTTCCATGACTCCTCTTTACAGCTGGACGCCGACGGCGGCCCGGATCATTTCCTTCACCGTCTTCCGGCCCTCCACGGGTCCCGCGATGTCGGGAATTTCGATGAGAAGCGGAAAGGCCCCCTTGGCCGAGTGCCCGTCCACCAGCGGACGGCACAGTTGCGCGATCCGCTCCGGCACGACGAGCACGCCGAGATCTTTCCGGGCGAACGCCTTCTCGAGCGACGCCCGGGTCTCTTCGGCCGTGCGGACGACGTCGCCCTCGACGCCGGCGAGGCGGAAGCCGAGAACGGTGTCCGCGTCGCCGATCACGAAGAATTTCAAGACGCCTCCATCCGCATCCCGCGGGTTAAATCACGACCTTGCCGATGATCGACATCGCCACGACGACGCCGAGAATCGCGATGCCTTCGCCCAGGGCGACGAACACCAGTGCGCGCGCGAACAGCTCGGGCTTCTCGCTCATGGCGCCCATGGCCGCGGCACCGACGTATCCCACAGCTCCGGCCGCGCCGATCGAGGCGACCGCGACCGCGACGGAGGCGGAGATAAACGCCCACTTGTTGTGCGCGTCGGATGTCTTGGCCTGAACGTCGCCGTTTCCCGACGCCGCCTCGGGCGTCTGGGCCCCGGCGGTCAGGACATCGAGCGCCATCACGGCGATGAAGAAGAAGCACAAGACCAGCACGAAGCCGAGCATCCGCTTCTTGAATCCGGGCTTGGTCATGAGACTGAACATGGATCCTCCTTGGAT
>CAZNXX010000018.1:13170-19908 GCA_964577095.1 uncultured bacterium
TGGTCATGAGACTGAACATGGATCCTCCTTGGATTGGTTGAGTGTTGCCTGTTTTCTTTTTATGAACAACCGCACGGTCCGGTTCCGCCGGCGGCTGACGATGCGCTGATGGGGCGCCCCGGGCGCCGTCCGCCCGGTTCCGGCCGTCCGCCGATCGCGGGCGGCCCTCACCCCTCCTTGAGCTCGCTCCGCACCGGCTTGTACGGCATGTTGCCGTCGTCGAAGAACCGGTTGAAGAATTCGTAGAATTCGAGACGGAGGGACTGGATTCCCGCGGAGAGCCCTTCCATGACGATGATGCCGACGTTGCCGAGAACGATGACCGCCCACGAGAGCGACCCGCCGGCCGCGCCGCGCAGGGGCTCCGCGATGGTGAACACCGCCATGCAGAGGGCGGCGTGCGCCAGGCTGAAGGCGGCCACGCGGATGAACGACAGCGTGTTCGAGAGGAACCCGATGAAGGTTTCGAGCACCTCGACCGCGCCCTCGAGCACGCCGGAGAAAATGCCCTCCACGCCAGGCTCGTGGTACAGTCCCTTCTTGCCCTTGAGCAGGCGGAGCACCGGCTCCTGGAAGGCGATGAGCGCCACGGCGGCGACCAGCGCGCGCATGAACCATTTCAGGTGCCCGCTCCCGGGCCCGCCTCCGGAGAACAGGTTCAGCGCGAGCACGATGCCGCACCAGTACACGATCAGCCCCGTGATTCCGGCCCGGTTGAACACCGCCTCAAGGAGCTTCTTCTTGCGGAAGTGGACGGCCACGTTGAGGATCACGGACACGGTCACCATGCCCATGCCGAAATAGATCAGGGTGCCCATCAGCCGGTTCATGGATTTCATCGGGCTGAACCAGAGGTGCGGGATGACCTCCTCGTACCCGAAGACGCTGCCGAAACAGAGGCCGAAGAACATGCTGGACGCCCCGGCGTACAGGATCAGGCGGCCGGCGTCCTTCGCGCCCGCCTTCAGCTTCCACATCATGAGGCCGCCGAGCAGGGCCAGAACCGCGCCGTGTCCGAGGTCGCCGAACATGATGCCGAACATGATGACGTAGCTGATGCCGACCAGCGGCGTCGGGTCCAGGCTCTGGTACGACGGCGTGCCGTACAGGGAGACGAGCAGTTCGAAGGGCCTGAAGAACCAGGAGTTCTTCAGCCGCACGGGCACCTGCACCTTGCCCTGCTTGACGGAATCGAGCGATTCCGCCGGGATTTCGCGGACCACGCAGCGGCCGCCGGTCGCGGACCGCAGCTCCTGCAGCAGCGCCCCGCGTTGGGCCGAGGGGACCCAGCCGGAGAAGAACACCGTCCGGTCGGTTTTACGGAAATGCTTCAGAATGCGGTGCGTCAGCCGCTCCCGGCGGAGCCGGAACAGGGCCGACAGGAGAAAACCGCCGTGTTCTCGTCCGATCGCCTCCAGTTCCCCGTTTGCTTTCCGGATGCCATCCGCGTAACCGGCCGCTGCCGTGTCTGCCTGCTTCAGTTCCTCGAATACCGCGTCTCCGGCGCCTTCCACCGTCTCGAATCCCGCTTCGGCCAGGGCCGCGTCCAGGGCCTCGGCGTCCCGCTTGAGGGCCGCGGCCAGAAACAGGGTCTTGCCCCTGGCGCTTCCGGCCGGGACCAGGACGTGCAGAACGTCCTGAAGCCTGCGGTTCAGAATGTCGATGTTCCTGTCGCTGACGCGTCCCGTGCGGACCGCGAGGTAGGAGTAGGCCTGCTGGCCCTCGAGCGAAATGCCCAGGCCGGGCAGGCCGCCCCATCTGGCCTTGAGGATTTCGAGCCGGTTCTGCTCCTTGACCAGGCGCTCGCGCTCCCCGCGGACGGCATCGATCCGGCGGCCCAGTTCCGCGAGCCGGCTGTCCATCGCCTCCCGGGATTCAGCCGCCGGGGTCACGCCTTCGAACTTCACCTCCAGGCCCAGTTCCTTGATCCGGCTTTCGATCGCCTCGCGCCGGACCCGCAGGTCCTCGGGTTCGTCCTCCGTTCCGTACGGCTCGAGCCCGCCGGCCCACGGCTCCACCTCGGCCGCATCCACGATCTGAAGACTGCCGTCGCGGATCACCGCCTCGGCCGCAGAGTTGAGGTCCCCGGCGGGCAGCAGCGCCTGGATGTGCGTCATTTTTTCAGGTATGAACATCGTCTTCCGTTCGGTCTAGAGCACCAGATGCGCTTCCGCCTGCTGGGGAGTGAGCCCCAGCCGCCTGGCGGTGAAGAGCGTCCTGACATTGCGGGTTTCGGCCCGCAGGCAGTAGAAATATCCGAGAATCGAACCGATGGAGAGCGGGTTGCCGACGAAGGCGCGCCGCGCCTCGGCGAGCAGCACGTGCGACAGGAACCGTTCCATGTCCTCGGCTGCGGCGGGCCCGGTTCCGGCTTCCGGCGCGGGTACGCCCGTCCCGGCAGACACACGGCCGAAGGCGTCGCCGATCCGCTCCTCGGCAGCCATACGCTGGAGGGATTTCGCGTCCAGTTTCGAACCATGCGGCAGGAGCAGGTCGCGGATTTCGGAGGCGGACAGCTTGTAATAGGACCGGAACCGCGAGAGCCAGTCGAGATTCTTCAAGTCGATTTCGATGCCCACCAGGCGCCGGACAATGCCCCGGTCGCGGCTGTTCATGGACTGCCCCGCCTTCCATATCCTTCCGAACAGGGTCCGGTCCAGGGCCAGTTCGGCGGGAAACAGCGTCCGTCTCTCCTCGACCGCGGCCGCTGAGGATTCGAGCGCCTTGCGGTAATCGGCTTCCGGCACGAGGGCCGCAGCCTCGCGGAGAGAGGCGGCCGTCGCGACCGCATGTTCGGAAAACGTCATCACAACGGGTCCGTCTGACGGGTCGTCGGAAGGGGTCGAGCCGCTGTGCATGAGCCTGAGGCAGGCTTTCAGACGCTCGACATCGTAGCGTTCGATCAGCAGTCGGACCAGGTCGGCGGATCCGGACTTGGCGTATTTCAGGATTACGGACAGTTCGCCGGTTTCAAAACGCTCGAGGGCCGACTCCACCGCTTCCACCGAAGCCGTGTCCAGCCCATTCACCGCGTCCCGGTAGCGCGTCTGCGCCAGGGCGGACGCCAGTTCGCGGCTGTCCTTTGTCGCGGCCATCTGGCGGAAGGACGCTTCGGTCAGAAAGCGCGACCGCATGGCGCGGACCTTCGCGTTGATGAATCCGTATTCGCGCACCGCTTCCATGATCAGGAATTCTCCGCGCCGGTGACGATGCGGAACAGCGCCTCCACCGAAGCCTTGATCTCGGCTTCACGGTCCTTCCACAGATTCCTGCCTTCCTGGCTGGATCGGGCCAGCTCCTTCTCGCGCAGTGCCTGGGCTTCGGCCTCCGCCGCGGTCACGATGCGCCGGCCCTCCGCCAGGGCTTTCTCCCGGGCCGAGGCCGAAAGTTTGCGGGCCTCCTCCTCGGCGTCCGAGACGATGGTCTTGGCCTTGAGCCGCGCCTCTTCAACGGCCTGACGGGCCTGCTTCTCGGTTTCCAGAACGCGGGCAACGACTTCTTTCACGATAACCTCGATGGTCTGATGTCACTTGAACCGGGCGGAACGCGGTTCACGCGTCCGCTCCGGCGAATTTTCCGCTCATCACCATGGATCTGAGCCGGCTGTCGCGCCTGAACTCGCGCACCAGAAGAACCGAACCCGCGACCATGGGCAGGTAGGTCAGCACGAGCCGGACGATCAGAACCGCCAGTCCGATCAGGGCCGTAGGCATGAACAGGGCATAGAAACCCAGATATGAGATTTCGAATGCGCCCGTGCTGCCCGGTGTGGGCGTCAGATAGACAATGGGCCAGATCATGAACAGGAACGCCAGAGCCTGCACCGGATCCGGCCTGAATCCGAAACCACGCACAATGGACATGGCCACCGCCGAATCGGCCGCGAACATCGCCAGAAGCCATCCGCAGGCCGCGGCCAGGCATCCGAATTTCTCCCGGAAATAGCACCGGAACACGCGGCTGAAATTTCCGAATTCCCCGGCCAGCCTCTCCTCCAGAGCCGCGATGCGCAAAGGGTCGCGCCTGAAGCGGCGCACGACAGAGGAGATCACCCGATGGATGCGGTCCGGGAAGAACAGGCCCGCCGCGACCAGGATCACCGCCGCGATGACCGGAACCATCAGCACTTCAATCGTCGTCTGCAGGGTTGTTCTCGCGTTGCCCTGCATTCTCCACCAGATCATCACGGGGATATTGAACAGGAAGAGGAAGACCGGGAGCACGGCGCGCATGGTGGTCACGGCGACGCTCTCGCCCCATTGCAGTTTCTCCCGCTTCAGCAGATAGGCATGCGTGCCGAACACACCCAGAAACACGGGCAAAACGACCGAGATCAGGTTGCCGATCAGACGGATGACGGCCGTCCGGAGCGGGCGGACCCGCTTTCCGGGACTGTGGCCCGTCAGGGCGTGAAAAACCATACCGTCCAGAATCCAGCGCAGGCTGGCCAGTCCGAGAACGATCGGGACAACCCACCACCGGAAATCCGAAACATGGAGCCAGGTCTCGGCGTCCGTCGTCCAGATCAGAATTCCGATCATCACCGCAGCGGAAAGCAGGATGAAAAGAAGGGCGCTTCTCACAACCACGGATTTGGACATTCCGAACGCCATGACGTCTCTTCTCTGCGGCTGAAAAAGAATGCGATAGGGCCTTTCAGCCAGATGATCCTCAAGGCCGTTTTGTCCGCCAGGTAAGAGGCGTCCGGACCCTGCAGAACCGATTTCGTCAAAAACAAAACTTATGATTATACCCAATTTTTCCATCTATTTCAAGGAATTTTTTTCATTTTGTGGAATTTTTACAATATATTGCATGAAACACCCGCTGTATCGGGCCGTTTATCATCGGATCACAGAGTGGGTTCACATACACGGATGACCGGATTTGGATTAAACTAATTATTAACAAATACTTAAACCGGAGGAAGTCGTCATGTCTGACTTTTTTGAAAAAGCCTACATGGCCGGGCTCGGCGCCTGGTCCGTGACCAAGGAAAAGGCCAAGGAAATCGTGGACGATCTGGTCGAAAAGGGAAAAATCACGGCCGACGAAGCGCCCAAAATCCTGAAAGAAGTGGTCGCCAAGGCGGAGGAGAGCAAGAAGGCCCTGGAGGAGCGCGTCGAAAAAGGCGTGGAGAACACGGTGAACAGGCTCAACCTGGCGACGAAATCGGATGTTCAGCGGGTGGAGGAAAAGCTCGACCTGATCCTGAAGGAGCTGCAGAAGAAAAAGTAAAGAAAAAATGGGAACACGGATTGAACGGATCGGAAGGACGCTCACGGATCATGATGGTGCAGTAGGGTAATTTGTTGATTACAATTTATGCATGCTTGCCGCTTTTATCGCAGCCGAAACGATTATGTGAATCAACGAATTACCCTATTACTCCAGCCTTATCTGTGTGAATCCGTTCCAACCGTTCAATCCGTGTTCCATTTCTTCAATCCGTGTTCTATTACTTCTCCCCCGCCATTTTAGACGCCCAGGCCTCGTACCTCTCCTCGGGCACGACCAGCGACAGCGCGCCGAACTTCGCCGGATCCCTCAGCGGCGTGGGCTCGATGCGCAGTTTCGGCTGGAGCATATTGTTGCCGGCGGTCAGGGCATCCGCCCTCTCCGCGATGCGGCGCACATGCCAGGGATGGTGCAGGGCGATGCTCTCGCCCGCGCCGATCACCTGAAGCCCGAACAGCAGGGCCGCGGTGACCGCCGCGGTCGCGGTCACGTCCGCGGCCAGGTCCTCGATGAAAGACGCCAGTCCGTCCTGGCCCTCCCGCGCCAGGTCCATGATTCTCTTTGAATCCGCGGTTCCGTTCTTCAACGCGGACGCGGACACGAGCCGGCTCAGACCGGGGAACGCCGCTTCCAGTTCCGGTTTTCCTTCCATGGAGAGGAGGATGCGGGCCGTTTCCTGCAGGCCGCGTCCGGAGGCGTAGTTTTCGGCGCACGCGGTTCTGCGGCCTTCCGTGCATCCGCATTCCTGGAGCATCCAGTCCGGCATGCCCCGGACCGGGATGTGGCCGATCTCCGTCAGGGCCGAATAGAAGGGGATGCCGAATCCGAAGCCCGTGCCGAGAATGATGTACCCGGTCTCCCGGGGTTCTATGCCGGAGACCGCCCTGTAATAGATACCCTGCGCCGTGGCCGCCGCGTTCCCGTCGTTCGCGGCCTGGACGCCGTCCGAGGCTTCCGCGACGACGATGCCCGAACGGCCTGAGCCGAGATCGGCCGCGAAACGCATCGGCGCGTTGCTGCCCACCATGACAATCTTGCCGTCCTGCGCCCACGTCTTGCCGCACAGGCTGTAGCCTGTGCGCTCCGGGGCCGCGGCTCCCGCGGTGCGCTTCGCCTCTTTCAGAAATTCGGATGTGAGCCTTGCCAGGTAAGCGGCCACCCGCAGCTCCGCCGGGATGCCGGTCATTTCCGCGTCGATCACGGTCTCCGGTTCGCCGTCCGCCGTGGTCCGGGACGTCCGCTGAAAGGGGCTCGGGTAGGATTTCTCGTGCAGAAAATTCCCGTCCGCGTCCGCGAGCACGAATCCGGCCTTCGTGCCGCCGAGATCGACACCCAGAGTGTTGGACATGAGCATTCCTCCGTATTCACCGCAGACTGGACGAAGCGGATTGGACGATCACCCGGGACCCGGCGGATCCGCGGAGAGGTCGCGCACGGAATCGCGCTCCACGATGCGCACCGGGACCACCGTCACAAACGGCATTTTCGGCTCGCGCCGGA
>CAZNXX010000018.1:20008-31054 GCA_964577095.1 uncultured bacterium
TCCACGATGCGCACCGGGACCACCGTCACAAACGGCATTTTCGGCTCGCGCCGGATCAGGCGCAGGATGTTCCGCACCGCCAGGGAGCCAAGTTCCTCCTTGTACACGCGCACTGTGGTCAGCGGCGGTGACGCGTGCCGGGCCAGCTCGATATCGTCGAATCCGGCAATGCTGATATCGTCCGGAATCTTCAGCCCGGCCTCCACGATGGCCTTGAGCCCGTATATGGCGTTGATGTCGTTGGCGAAGAAGATAGCCGTCGGACGGCCCGCTTCGAGCAGGCCGCTGACGTGCGCGTATCCGTCCTCCAGCCCGCCGGAGCGGACCAGCGCCGGATCGGGATCGATGCCGTTCCGGTTCAGGGCCTTCAGGTAGCCGATGTAACGCAGCCTGAAGCTCTGGCGTTCCAGATCGCCTGAAACGAATCCGATGCGGCGGTGCCGCTTCCGGATGAGGTACTCGGTGATGCAAAAGCCCCCATGCTCGTTGTCGATGAGTATCTGGTGGCAGTCTTCCGCCGGCTGCTTCGGATCGAGCAGGATCATCGGGAGCCCGTTCTGCCGGATGCAATCCACGAACGACTGCTGGAACGAACCCGCGAGTATGACCGCGTCCACCTGCTTCTCGCGGATCATGCGGGGCAGTTCATTCTGCCCGGACTCCGTGATGAGAAGCAGAATCAGATTGTAGCCGTTCACCGCGGTTTCGGCTTCGATGCCTTCGAGCACGCGCGAATAAAAGGGATTGATGGAAAGCGGCTGGGGCTCCCGGCAGAAAATGAGCCCGATATTGCGCGTGACCCGGCTTTTCAGGCCCTTGCCGAAAGCGCTGGGCGTGAAGTGATGGCGCCGGGCCAGTTCCCGGATGCGCTTTTTCGTGTCCTCCCCGACATCCGGCCGGTCGTTCAGGGCTTTTGAAACCGTGGACTGGGAGACATTGGCGATACGGGCGATGTCTTTGATCGTGATCATGCGCATGCCGGCCGGGATGGGATTCGGATTGAACGGATCAGAGCCGGGTCCGTTTTTATTTTCTATTGGATGCTGTTGCGAATGGCTGGCGAAATCGTTTTCGTGAATGCCCCAAAATAGCCATCTTGACATAAAAAGTCAAGCCGAAACACGTATCATAGAATCGGAGCAGATAACCTCTTTTTTCTCTGTTTCTCCGTTTCTCCGTTTCTCCGCTTCTCCGATTCTCCGCTTCTCCGTTTCTCCGCTTCTCCGATTCTCCGTTTCTCCGCTTCTCCGATTCTCCGCTTCTCCGCTTCTCCGTTTCTCCGCTTTTCCGCTTTTCCGCTTTTCCGCTTCTCCGTTTCCCCCTCATCCTCCCCCCATCCGCTTTTTATTAGGTTTTCTCCCCGCCTCATCCTAAATTGAAAGCAAACCCGGAGGCAACCCATGAAGCGGAATACGATCGGCGTTATCAGTCTCGGCGCGGTGGCGCTGGCCCTGGCGGCCGCCGTGCAATCACTTTTTCAGGAATCCATCCTGCTCGGGACCGGTTTTCTTCTGCTCGCGTCCCTGGCCGTTCCGGTCGTGCTGTTCGCTTTCTGCGCGAAATGTCCGGACCGGAACGACTGCGGACATGTTCTGCCCGGCCCGGCGGCGGCCGCGCTGTTCTCGAAACGGAAGTGTTCGCCTTATACCGCAGGCGACTGGATTCTGACATCAGCAGCCCTGGCTGTTCTTCTGCTCCTGCCCCAGATCTGGCTGTGGAAGCATCCGGTCGCATTCGTTTTCTTCTGGCTCGTCATGATCCCGGCCGTCATCGGCATCCGGTCCGGGGTCTGCCCTTCGTGCCGCAATGTCCATTGCCCGGGCTGCAGTGCGCGAACAAGGAAAACCGGCCCCCGGAAGGAAAGCCGTTCATGAAAACCGTTAAAAAATCGGCTTCCATGCGCAAGCCTTCCGCGGGTGGGGGACGGAAAGCGTCCGGCCGGACAAGGAAGCCCGCTGGCCGCAGCCTGAAACACGGGCCCGCGTCTCGCGCGGCGCGGAGACACGGACTGAACGCTCCGCTCTGCGAGGCGATCGGCGGGAATACCCGTGTTCCGGTCGCGGCCGGAGGTAAAAAACGGTACGTGAACCTCGACAATGCCGCGTCCACGCCCGCGATCCGGCCGGTGCTCGACGCCATCGTCTCATTCGCGCCCTGGTACAGCAATGTCCACCGGGGCACGGGTTTCAAGTCGAAGCTGTCGTCCAGGGCCTTCGACCGCTCGCGCGAGCTCGTTTACCGCTTCGTCCGCGCCACGCCGGATCGCCGCATCGTGCTGTTCACGCGCAACACCACCGAATCCATCAACCACCTCGCCTCCCGGTTCCCCTTCGGACCGGATGACGTGGTGCTGACCACGGTCATGGAGCACCATTCGAACGAACTGCCCTGGCGCAAGGCGGCCCGTGTCGTGCACGTGAACGTGCTCCCGGACGGCCGTGTCGACGAGGCCGATTTCAGGGACAAACTGGAGGAGATGCGGGGCCGCGTCGCTCTCGTCGCGGTCACCGGCGCCTCGAATGTGACCGGTTACATCAATCCCGTGCACGATTACGCGCGGTGGACGCACGAAGCCGGCGGCCGCATTTTCGTGGACGCGGCCCAGCTGGCGCCGCACCGGCCCATCGACATGAGGGACCCGGACGATCCGGAGGCCCTGGACTTCATCGCCTTTTCGGCCCACAAGATGTACGCGCCTTTCGGCGCTGGCGTGCTGGTCGGCGAACGCTCCGTGTTCGAGAAAGGCGATCCCAGCCTGGTGGGCGGCGGCGCGGTGGATATCGTGAACCTGGAGAACGCCTACTGGACGGAGCTTCCGGACCGGGAGGAGGCGGGAACGCCGGACATTGTGGGCGCCGTGGCGCTCGGCGCCGCCATCCGCTGGATCGAGAAAACAGGGTGGGAAAAAATCATCCGCCACGAGACCGGGCTGACGGCCTACGCGCTGGAAAAACTGGGCCGGATACCGGGGATATCGATTTACGGGGACGCAGATCCGGCCAATGCCGCGAACCGCCTGGGCGTGATTCCGCTGAACGTGGGGAAACTGCCGCACAGCCTGACAGCCGCGATCCTCGGCGCCGAGTGGGCGATCGGCACGCGCAGCGGCTGTTTCTGCGCGCACCCGTATGTGAAATGTCTTCTGCATGTCGGCGCGAGCGAAGCGCGGGAGATGGAAAAGCGCATTCTCAACCGCGACCGCTCCATCGTTCCCGGAGCGGTGCGCGTCAGCTTCGGCGTTTACAATACGAAGGAGGATGTGGACGCGCTCTGCGAGGCGCTCGCCGCCATCGCGTCCGGCCGGTTTCTGGACGGATATGAGCTGAACAAGGAGAGGGGGGAGTACTCGTTACGGGGAATGACCGAGGATTACGGGAAATATTTCAAAGGAATTGCGGATTAAAGACAGCCGATCATCGATATTCGCCTCAGAAGCGTCCGCATCACAAACAACGTCATCCCGAGTTCAGCCCCCTTGCTCTGGTGGTCGCGAAGGGATCTCGGGGTGGTAGTCGTCGCTCGTATTCCTGAATATGGTTGCCCCGGGATTGCACACCGGGGCATATGGATCGGATTTTCCACTTTCTTCTAATCCAGCAGCCTCTTCTGCCCCTCCAAGCCGCGGATGTGCTCCACGTCCTGCGTGCATTCCATGCACCCGAGATATTTTCCGGATTCATCCCTTAACGCGAAGAACTCGATCAGCACCTTGTGCGGTTCTCCGTTCGGCCCGATTTTTAAATCGATCCAGAACCGCGCGGAATCGCGTTTACCCGCCTTCATCTCATCCACGATCTGAATCACCTTGTCCAGGCTGGTTTCCGGGTGGCAGTTGCGGAAATTCACGCCCATGGACGTCAGCGGCCGCTTGAACAGCCGGTTCTCGTGTCTGTTCCAGCCCACCACCTCGTCGTTCGCGTCAATGACCGTCAGCTCCAGGGGAAGGGCTTCGAGTACGGCGGTGAGCATTTTTTCGTTCATCTGGTCGACGAGCATCGGGCCTCCGGTGTCAGTTCAATCGGATTGAGTCGTTCAGAAGAAAATATACGCATTCCATCCATCAAAACCAAACCTCCCGGAGGCTCCGAGCCTCCGGGAGGTTGTATCAAGTGCGACCCACCTTGAAGGTGCGTCACACTTGTTTACCGCACCAGCCCCATCTTGATGCTCCGGACGAACCGCTTCGCGTCCCCGGTGCGGACTTCCATCCGGCAGACATAGATGCCGGACGGGACCGCGTTCCCCTCCGCGTCCGTGCCGTCCCAAAGGACGGAATAACTGCCCGCGTTCCGGGCATCGTCCGCCAGAATGCGGATCAGACGGCCGTTCAGGTCATACACCGCTAATCTCAGCCGGCCCGTGAGAGGCATGTCGAACCGTATCGAGGTCGAAGGATTGAAGGGGTTGGGATAGTTCGCATGAAGCCGGAATTCACGGTTCGCGCCGAACCGATCCGCCTCCACATCGTGCGCGCCGGAATTACCACCCGGGTTGTTCGGATCGGTCGGATCCGTATCATCCGGATCCGAATAGAACGAAGTATACGGTGTCAGAATGCCGAACCGCAGGCTCAGCTCGATGACCTGATTCTTCAGCTCGGCCAGTTCCCCGTACATGGCGATCTGGCCGAGCAGAAAATCGATTTTCGATTTGGCCCAGAGCCTGGGCACAAAGGCGTATCCGCCGGGCGTGCCTGCGAAATCGGCATCGGCCTGGAACTGCCGCGCCTGACCGCGCACGGTCCCGTTCAGAACCACCGGAAGCGTTCCGGAGTTCGAGTACAGCCCGAACTGAACCACCTGGCTTCCCCAGAACAGATCGGGAAGCGGGCGCGGGTACTTGTCCGACGTGACCAGGCCGTCGATCTGAATCGACAGATCGGCCAGCACGGGCTTGGAGACCCGCATCAAATGGCCGCCGACAACGGCCGCGATGCTGTCGTCGGCAGTGATGAAGGTCGCGTACCCGCCGTTCTCCACCGCCATCTGCACGAGCAGGGGCTTGCTGACCTCCCCCACGCCGAATGTGAAGATCCGCGCGTCCACTGTGTTCGCGGCCGCCACATTCGCCAGAATGTCCGGCACGAACGTCTCGCCCCAGGTCGGGTACCCGTCCGTGATGAACACGATCATGTTGAAATACCCGTCCGAAAAGGACTGGGCCAGCGCCTGCGTCAGCGCCGAGTTGATGTCGGTCAGGCCGAGCGCGCCGAGATCGGTGACAAAGGCGTCCGCGGCCGCGATCTCGGAAGGCGCGGCCTGCGTGAGGTTTTCCCGGAACGGCACCACCCGGGTGCCGAAGGCGATGATGTTGAAAAAGTCGTCCGACCGCAGGTTCCCGATGAACGCGTGCAGGGCGGCCTTGAGCTGTTCGATGCGGAGCCCCTCCATGCTCGAGGAAACATCGGCCACGAAAACGATTTTTCTCGGAATCCCCTCGTCCGGCGCGATGCTGTCGGGCGGCGTGATCCACACCGCGTAGAACGAATCGGTTCCGAAGGAATCGGCCGGCACCGGGGTGTATCGGAACATGCTGAGTTCCACGCCCGTGCGCGCCGTCTCGTACTCAACCACGAGGTCCTTGTCGGGCAGGCAGTCCTCGTCGCCGTACACCAGCGTGTATTTCCTGTCGCTCACCTGAGTGAGGGTGGCCGCCAGGGTCGATCCGTGGGACGGGCACCGGAAATACTTGATGGCGGACTGCGTTTCGAGCGTCAGGTCCACGGACAGCCGGTTGAGCGGCTTGGGCGACAGGGACGCCGCGTCCATCATGAACGCGTACTCCACCCTTCCGAATTCATAGGTCAGCATTTCGATGTAGGTGATTTCCGTCCGCACTTCCGAATTGGGATCCACCGGACCCACGGAAAGGCGGAACAGGTTGTCCCCGAGGTATTCCAGAAGGGCTGGATCGATGCGCTGACGGATGTGGCTTTCGTAGTCCTGCCTGGCTTCGGCCGCCTCGCGGATCTCGGCCTTGTAGCGCTTGCCGTTGAACCAGTAATAAAGCTCGGTCACGACCGCGCCCTCTGGCAGGGGGAAAATCCAGACCGTCTCGACCGTCTGGTTCATCTCGTTCAGAAAGGTCTGGTCGCAGTGCGTGACCGCGGCCTGGCCCTGAATCGAAACCGTGGCGTCGACGTTCTTGATCCAGACTTTCCGGTACTCCTCCGTCGAATTGAGCGGCCTGGAGTACAGCACGCCGATGGCGGCCGCCTTCTGCGGCAGGGCGAATAAAATGGTCAGGAATGCCAATGCGAAAAATAAAAGGCGTTTCATGGCTCCCTCCTTGAAACCGCAAAAATGGAAGTGGCTGAAGCGGGGATTGCGGAATGTTTTAGATGTACTGGCAATATATAACTTTATAAAAACAAACGCAATGCAAATAAAAAGCAGACTCCCCGAAGGCCGAAAGCTGCGCCTTTGGGAGGTCCGCTGATTTGAGACGCAACTTGAAGGTGCGACTCAAACGACCAACCTCACCCCACCGGTATCTTCACCCGCGCCAGAATACCGCCTTCTGTCTGCACGATCTCCGTTTTTCCGCCGAACGCGTCGGCCAGCAGAGCCAGGGTTTTCTCGCCCAGCTCTCCGTCCCCGGCATTCTCCTGTGTCACGGTCGGGTCCACAGCGCGCGTCAGGAAAAAACGGAAATGAATGGCGCCCGGTGCCCGAATCTCAGCCACGGCCATATTGGCTTCCATCGAAGTCCGAACCGAAAGATCCCCTTTCGCGGCCTTGGGCAAAGATTCGTACGCCGCTCGGAGCAGGACCTCGAAGGCCAGGGACAGGTCGCGTCCCGAGGCCAGCAGGGGCGGGATTTCCTTCGAAAAGGATGTGTTTTTGAGAATATCGTCCGATCCCGCGAGAAAGGCCAGGTGGAAGAGTTCCTGCCTCAGCACCTCGGCCAGGGTCCAGTTTCCGCTTCCCTCTTCCAGGTTTCGGGAATTGCGCGCGACCAGGTATTGCAGGGCCTTGCGCATCTTCTCCCATTCCATGAAAAACGGCGAAAACTTGGCATCCTCCGCCGGCAGTTTCTTCAGGTCCTTGTTGATCGCGTCCATGGTGGCATTCATGGGCGAAATGAATTTCCGCACCATCTGCTGGTTCTCCGCCGCGGTCGCGCGCAGCCTGGCGCGGCTGAATTCCGCCAACTCGAGACTGCGTTCGTTTCCCTTCGCGTCGGCCCGGTGCTTGATGTCCCGCGCCACGTGGAGAATGCACTGGGTCTTGTCCAGCTTGATCCATTTGGCGTTCACGTCAAGGTTCAGTGTCTGCCCGTCTTTGTTGCGCCACTGCTCCTCGAACCGGCAGATGCCGTTGTCCAGCCAGGCCTGTTTCCGGGAATCCGTGAACTCGTTTTCAACCTGAATCCGGTCCAGTGTCATTTTTTTGAGCTCTTCACGCGAATATCCACTGAGCAGAGTGACGGCCTCGTTGAACAGGAGGAACTGGCCTTTTTCCGTGGTCAGATAGATGGCATCGCTGATCGTCTCGACCAGGAGCCGGTACCGGCCCTCGAGGTTCCGGAGACGGCCGCGGGCCTTCTCCATGTTCTCTTCGAGCAGACCCTTCTCATCCTGAAGCCGCTCGTACTTCTCCCGCTCCTTGCCGCTCAGGTAACCGATGGCCGCCCCGACCAGGATGAATATCACCCAGACCAGGGAAGAAGCGCCGATTCTCCTGTAGAAAAACTGGATGATATAGCCGCCAAAAACGCCCATTAATACACCGACAATGAGGTTCTGGTAGACTTGGTTGAGCTGGTTGATTCTGGTGGTGATAGACTCAGGCATGACAATTCCCCTCAGGCATATGAACGCAATGAGACAATGAATATTTTGCAAACTTTATACCAATATGGAGGATACGGAATGCATTATTCCCGTTTTTCCCCTTGACATTTCCCCTTTTTCGGCTTAGTATAAAAAAAAGCACGACCTGGAGGCTTGTTTGATATCCGTTCTGTACGTCAAAAAGACCCAATCTGACCCCGAGTCTGATATCCTCTTGAAAAGACTGAAGTTGGAGGGATTCGGGAGTCTCAAATCTCTTTCCATCGAACGCGTTTACAGGCTTGAGGGAATTGACCGGGAAGACGCAAGCCGGCTCATTCCCCTGTTCTGCCACCCGGGGTACGAAAACGCTTCCGCAGTTTCAGGCTTCAAGCCCGAGGACGGACCCATCGTGGAAATCGGGTACCAGAGAGCCGTGACCGATCCGGAACTGCCTTCCATTCTGCGCGCGGCAGAATCGCTCGGTGTGTCCGGCCTGCAATGGGCGCGGATTTACCATCGCATCCAGTTCACGGGCGTGGACGCGAAAACCGTAAGGAACATCGCCGACCGCCACCTGTACAATCCCCAGGTGCAGGTGCTCGTTTCCGATACTGAAAAATGGGACTCGCTCAGGCCGCACGGGCATACGGGCCCCATCGAGCGGATATCCCTGCAGGGCCTGGACGCGGCAGCGCTGGCCCGGCTCAGCGACGACCGGCGCCTGTTTCTGGATCAGGCTCAGATGACGGCCCTGCAGTCGATCGAGCGCTCCATGGGCCGGCCCTTCACGGACGCGGAACTCGAGATGTTCGCCCAGACCTGGTCGGACCACTGCTTTCACACCACGTGGAAAAGCCTCGGCCTGCTCAAGGCCCTGTCCGGCGCGACCGCCGAGATCAACCATCCACTGGTGCTCTCCTCCTTCGAGGACAATGCCGGGGTCATGGCCTTCTACGACGGCTGGGCGCTGACCGTGAAGGGCGAAACGCACAATTCGCCCACCGCCGTCTCACCCTACGGCGGCATCATGACCAAGCACGGCGGCGTGATCCGCGACACTCTCGGCTGCGGTCTCGGCGCATGGCCCATCGGCGGCAGCACGGTGATGGGCCTGGGCGACCCGTCCCTGTCGTGGGACGCAGTGCCCAAGGGCGCCCTGCACCCGAAAACCATACTGCTGCAGTCGATACGCGGAACCGCGGACTACGTGAATCCCATGGGCATTCCCATGATGTTCCCCGTGTACCGGTTCCATCCCGGATACACGGGCAAATGCTTCGCCCTCGGCCACTCCATCGGCCTGATCCCGGCAAAAGCCGCTGCCAAGGGCCGCCCCCGGCCGGGCGACCGAGTCGTCCTGCTGGGCGGGCTCACGGGCCGCGACGGCCTGCACGGCGCGACCGTCAGTTCCGCGTCCATGACGCACGAAACCGCGGATGTCGACGCGGCCCACGTGCAGATCGGCCATCCCATCGAGGAGCGCAAGTTCATGGAAGCCATTCCCGCGCTCCGGGATGCGGCATGCCTCAGCGCCATCACCGATCTCGGAGCGGCCGGTCTCTCCTCGGCCGCGGGCGAGATGGGTTCGGATACGGGCGTTTGGATCAACCTCGCGGCCGTGCCGCTCAAGACCGAGGGCCTCATGCCCTGGGAAATCTGGATCTCAGAGAGCCAGGAGCGCATGCTCGCGGCCGTGCCCCCGGAGAAACTGGACGAGGCGATGCGCATTCTGGCCCGGTACGAGGTCCGCGCCTCGGTGATCGGCGTGTTCACGGATTCCGGCCGGTGCCGCGTGGTTCATGAACCTTCGGCTGTCACCGATGCGGACGGGGCTTCCCGTGTGGAAGGGGACATTTCCGGACGGGCTGTCGATCTCACGTTCGAGGATTTGCGGGAAGGATGCCCGCTTCCGGATCTGCGGCCGAAAAAGCCCGGCATCAAAAGAGGAGGGGCCGGAATTCCGAGATCCGGAGGCCGGCCGGGAGCTCCCTACACGGACGCCGAATGGAAGAGAGCGATCGAAAAGGTGCTGACGCATCCCAATCTCGCGGACCAGTCCGCGGCGGGCACGCAGTACGATTCCACGGTTCAGGGAATCACGGTGACCGGCCCGTACGGCGGCCGCGACGGCCGCATGCCTGAGGACGTGTGGATTTCCGCGCCCCTGCGGGGTAAACCCAATGGCGCCGCCGCGGCCCTCTCTTTCTCTCCCTACTGGGGCGACGCGGACCCGGCCGGGCTGGTCAAAATGGCCATGGCCGAGTCGATCACCAAGCTCGTGGCCGCGGGCGTCAGCCCGAAAGAGATCGTGCTCTGCGACAATTTCTACACACCGGCCATCACGCCCGAATCCGCCTGGGCCCTGAAATCCATGGTAGACGCGTGCTGTTCACTCTCGCGCAAGTTCGGCACCCCGTTCATCTCCGGAAAGGACAGCTCGAGCGGCACCTTCGTCGGGGAGGACGGCGAGCGCATCGAAGTGCCGCCCACCCTCTGCGTGCTGGGCCTCGGCCGCATGCCGGACGTCCGGCGCCGCGTGCCGAAGCCGTTCAGGCAGGCGGGCGACGTCCTGCTTCTGCTGGGGCCGGCCTCCGACGGACTGGGCGGGTCCCTGTACGTGAACATCACCGGAAGACCGGGCAATCGGCCGCCGGATCCGGACCCGGACGCGCTGATCCGCGGATGGGACCAGCTGGCCGCGCTCCAGGCGAAGGGCGATCTCGTTTTCGCGTCCGCGGTCGCCGAAGGCGGAATCGTCCGCAGGCTGTTCGAAATGGCTTTGGGATCCGGCCTTGGGTGCCAGGTCGAATCCAGCGCCCTGGTCGGCCGGCTGGGCCTGGAAACGCCGGAACCCGCGCTGTTCGGGGAAATGACGGGCGCCGTGCTGGTCGGGGTGCCCTCCGGCCGGGCCGCGGCTGTTGAACGGGAGACCGGAGCCGTGGTCGTGGGACGCGTGATCGGCAAGCCCCATCTGGCCTTCCGTCTGGGTCCCGCCGAGTTCAAAATGGACGTGGAGAAGCTCGTCGCGTCGTGGTCCAGACCCTTCGCGGAGGTGGCGCTGTGAGCAGACCCAGAGTGCATGTGCTGTACGCGCCCGGAACCAACTGCCATTTCGAGATGCTGGACGCTTTCCGGCACGCGGGCGCGGAGCCCTCGCTCCGTCTCCTGACTGACGACCTGATCCGCGGAAAGGTGAAGCTCTCGGACTGCGACCTCATCGCGATTCCCGGGGGGTTCTCCTTCGGCGATCACATCGCGGCCGGCCGCAT
>CAZNXX010000019.1:0-30523 GCA_964577095.1 uncultured bacterium
TTCCGAGCCGGCCGCGGCCTGAAAGCCCTGATCGTCGTAGAGCCCCGGCTCCCAGTTCAAGACCGGTATCGGCAGATCTTTCAGCCCGGACAGGTTGGTCGCGACCGTTCCGGAGCTGACCGTCGCCGATATGAGCACGATCGACATGCCGTCCGCGAACTCGTCACTGACATCGTTCTGGCCCGCGGTCGTGACCTCGAATCCCATGTCTTCAAGCCGGTATTGGATGTTCAATTCGGCTGTGTTCATCGTTGCAGCGTCCGCAACGATCAAAAGAGCGGTGCTGTCCGCGAACTGCGCGTGCGCGGACATTGCAAACAATCCCAGCGCCGTCGCCAGCACCAGGGACTTGCCCGAGGGGAACCGATTCAGCTTTTTCATGTCCTCCGCTCCTTCTGTTAGGGGTGATCGGATCCAGGTCATCCATTTTTTTCCTTCCTCCGGACGATACTTCCCGTCGACCAGACGGCCATGAAAATCAATGCGAAGGGCAGCCATGTCCCGACAAAACTGGAGAACATGGCCAGGCTCCGATTAATCGCCAGAGCCACGACGAT
The DNA here is from genome assembly GCA_964577095.1 of uncultured bacterium. Taxonomy (GTDB): domain Bacteria; phylum Zhuqueibacterota; class QNDG01; order QNDG01; family DTFT01; genus JAFGAX01. The sequence continues at coordinate 558 of CAZNXX010000019.1, forward strand.
GAAATCCATCATAAAGACGAGGCCGGTGAACAGACAAGCGGTTTGAAACGGACCCGGGGTAGGGTGTTTCCGGAAATAATGGAACGACAGAATCACAAACAGAACGGGCGCGGCGGCCGCGTGAACGATCAGGGCACGCTCAAGGGGAAGAGTGCTCATGCAGATTCCCATCACCGCCAGGCAGCACAACCAGCCGGCCAAACCGTACAGAATACCGGTTCTCCATCCACTCGCGTCCATTCTTCTCCCGTTCTTTTTTTTCGCGTTGAACATCCTGCAGTACAGCGCTTTCGACGATTCTGTCCCCCGCTCAAAGGCAGGAGGGAACCTCCCGATAGAAGGTTCCCTCCTGCTGTTCCACATTATTTCAGCCCCCGCTTCTCCAGAAGCGCGTCGATGGAAGGCGGGCCGCCGCGGAACCGCTGGTACAGCACCATGGGATCCTCGGTGTTCCCGGCTTCGAGTATGTTCTTCCGGAACGCCGCGGCCAGTTCAGGATTGAACAGCCCGGCTTTCTCGAAGGCCTTGAACGCGTCCGCGTCCAGCACCTCGGCCCAGATGTAGCTGTAGTATCCCGCAGAATAGCCGCCGCTGAAAATGTGCGCGAAATACGGGCTCCGGTACCGGGAGACGATCTCCGGCATGAGCCCGATCCGGTCCAGGGAGGTTTTCTCGAACGCGGTCGCGTCCTTGGGCGTGCTGTCCGTCAGCGTGTGCCAGTCCATGTCGAGGAAGGAGGCGGCCAGGTATTCCACGGTTGCGAATCCCTGGTTGAAAAGCCCGGCTTTGCGGATCTTCTGGATCAACGCGTCGGGAATGGGTTCTCCCGTCCGATAGTGGACGGCGTACCGCTTCATCACTTCCGGCGCGAAAGCCCAGTTTTCCATGATCTGCGAGGGCAATTCCACGAAGTCGCGCGGCACGCTGGTTCCGGACAGGGTGAGATACGTGCACTGGCTGAGCAGTCCGTGCAGGGCGTGCCCGAATTCGTGGAACAGGGTCTCGACTTCCTCCAGGCTCAGCAAAGAGGGCTGGTCCGCCGTGGGCTTGGAGAAATTGCCGACATTGACGATCACCGGCCGGATGTTCCTGCCGTCCTTCTTGTACTGCTCCCGGAAATTGCTCATCCACGCGCCGCCCGATTTGCTGGCTCTCGGATAATAGTCCGTGTAGAGGATGCCGATCAGGGAGTCCGCGGTGTCGCGCACCTCGAACGTTTCCGCGTCCGGATGGTACTTGGGAATGTCGGTACGCTCGATGAAACGCAGGCCAAACAGCCGCGTGGCCGTGTCGAACACGCCCTTCCGGACGTTCTTCATCTCGAGATAGGGTCTCAGCGCCTCTTCATCCAGGTCGTACTTGGCTTTCTTGATCTTTTCGGCGTAATACCACCAGTCCCACGGCTTGAGATCGAAATCCCCGCCTTCCTTGCGGATCATCGCGGCCATCTCATCGGCTTCGCCCGCGGCGCGTTTCAGCGCCGGCGTCCAGAGCTGGTTCAGCAGGTCGTACACGGCTTTCGGATTCTTGGCCATGCTGTTTTCCAGCGCCAGGTCCGCGAACGTGGCGTAACCGAGCAGTTTCGCCTTGTCCACGCGCAGCGACGCCATGCGGGTGAGGATTTTTTTGTTGTCCAGCTCGTCGCCGTGGTCGCCCCGCGTGATATATCCGTTGAACATTTTCTCCCGGAGGTCCCGTTTTTCGGAGTACTGGAGAAAGGGAATCAGGCTGGGCTTGTGGAGCGTGAACGCCCATTTCCCTTCATGGCCCCTCTCCTTCGCGGTTTCGGCCGCGGCGGTGATCACAGCCGCCGGAAGCCCGGCCAGGTCGGCCTGATTGTCGAGGACGAGCTCGAATTTATTGTTCTCTTTCAGGATGTTCTCGCCGAACTGAACGGAAAGGACAGAAAGCTCCTCGTTGATTTTCCGGAGTCTGGCTTTGTCCTCGTCCCCGAGATTGGCGCCGTTACGCACGAAGCGCTTGGTTATCTCCTCGAGGGTCCGGCTCTGTTCCGGATTCAGCCCGAGTGTGTCCCGGCCGTCGTACACGGCCTTGATCCGCCTGAACAGTCCGGCATTGAGCAGAATGTCGTCCCGGTGCGCCGAACGGATGGGCGCCAGTTCCTTGTCTAAAGCCTGTATGGTGTCATTGGTCATGGACCCGGTCATGTTGTCGAACACGTTCGTCACGCGGGACAGGTACTCGCCCGAGAAATCCAGGGCTTCGATCGTGTTCCTGAAAGCCGGGGCTTCCGGATTCCGGACAATGGCCTCAATCTCCCTGTTCTCGAGCGAAATGCCTTTTTGGATCGCGGGCTTGTAGTGTTCGATGCGGATTTGATCGAAGGGAGGCGTTCCGAAAGGGGTGTCCCAGTCCGAGTCGAACGGGTTGGGGCCGGAACCGGCGCAGGAAAGAAACAGAACCAGCAGGCTGAACGCGGGCAGGCAGACGGTTTTCATGGGAATCTCCTTCATTGGAATTGGGAATCAATCGAAATTGGATCGGTGTATACGTCCAACAGGACGGATCGTGGCGGCCGGCCTCCTATCCGTTCCTGCTGAATCTGAGAATCTTCGAGACCAGCCGCAGCGATCCAATGTACAGCCAGACCAGCGTGACCAGAAGCCCGAACGCGGAATACCACTCCATGAAGACCGGCGCCCGGTTCCGCGCCCCGGATTCGATCGTGTCGAAGTCCAGGACCAGGTTCAACGCGGCGAGCGTGACCACGGCCAGGCTGAAAAGAATGCCGACCGTTCCGGCCTGATGTATCAGGGGGATGGGCTGTCCGAAAACATACAGGATGAAGGAAATGAAATACACAAGCGCGACCCCCGCCGACGCCGCGATCACGCTGTCCTTGAACTTCCTTCCGGGCCGGATACGGCCGGTCGCGTAAAGGGCCAGGATCGAGACAAAAACCGAGAGGGTCAGGAGTACCGCGTGCAGAACGATGCCGTGCATCCGGTCCCCGTAACGCGCCGAGATGAACCCGATGCACAGGCCCTTGAGCGCCGCGTACACAGGAGACAGAACCGGGGCCAGGGTCTTGCGGCGCACCGTGACGAATGCGACAATGAACGCCGCGACCGCGCAGACGATCGTGACGGTTTTCATCGCGGGGTATGCCGTCCGCGGATAAACGTTCTTCCAGACGAAGAAGGCGGCAAGAATGACGATGCCGGCCAGAACCGCCGACTTGCGGACCACGCCTCCGATCGTCATGACCCGGTCCGCATGCGGCCAGGTCCGGTTGAATACCCTTTTCCTCAACGCGGGATTGCGGGTTCTGAACATGGAAAAAGTCGTCATTCTTCTCCGTTCTCTCCTTGTGTGGAGCCGGACAGCGGATATGCCGTCCCCCCGGAAAGGCTGCGGCATCGGCGGGAAGCCCGCCAGGCCCGGATCATCGCCCGCATCGTTCCTTCACCTTCCGCACATACCCCTGCATGTCGAATTTGCGCTCTAGCCCTTTGTCGTTCATGTAGCGCACCTTTCCGAAAACCGGGCGCTCCCCCCACGGCCGGTCGTGCTTCCCGAAAATCCAGGCAGCGCCCGCGTACCCGTTCGGATCCCGGCCGTCCAGAAAGTACCGGTTGTTGGACCGGAGCAGGAGGCTGTACGCCTCCTCCGGATCGGCCGTCCACTCGAGTAACTTCTTCCCCCAGTACATGCGCATGTAACCGTGCATCTTTCCCCGGCAGACCATCTCGGTCTGAGCGGCGTTCCAGTACGGGTCGTGCGTGTCGGCTGATGCGAGCGCTTCCGGCGTATAGCGGAAAGGCCGCCTGTCCCTGGCATGAAGCCCGAGCGTCTCGCGGGCCCAGGAGGGAAGGTTTTCGAACGCGTCATAGCGGCCGTTGAACCGGACCATATTCATGGACAGCTCACGCCGCACGATCAATTCCTCAAGGTAGACTTCGGCCGAAGCTGAGCCGGTTTCCTTCACGGCCATGGCGACGGCCACAGGCGAGATCTGGCCGAAATGCAGATAAGGGCTGAGATCCGAGGGAAAATCGAGCGAGGGATCGTTCCGTAATTTCCCGAAACCTTCGAGTTTCCGGGCAAGGAATCTCTTCAGCGTCTTTTCCGCCGCCTGTTCGCCCGGCTCCAGCCAGCTCACGGGTTCGACCGACCGGTCGAGACTGACCGCCTTCAGCAGCGCGTCGGGCCGGCTCGCGTCCTCGGACCGCATTCGGAATCCGAGCGAATCCTTTTTGAGTCTGCGTTTCCGGACCGGACGGAGAAACGCGTCGAGCTTGGCGCGGATTTTCGGCCTGAGCACGGCCGCGGAATAGGCCTCGTGGTCCATGGCGGTTTCCACGGGAACGACGACGTCCGTCTCGACTTCGATCAGGCCGCAGTCCAGCCGTTTCGCGACACTCTCCCGCCAGGTTCTCTGGATGCGCAGGTATCCCCGGTCGACCACGGCCAGCGCGGCATCCAAGGCAGCCTCGGCGACGGCCTGTTCGGGCCGCCCTTTTCTCAGAACGAACCGGATACCTCGTTTTTCAAGCCGTTCCGCCGTAACAGCCAGGCCTTTTAGCATGAACGAGTAGTGCCGCAGATTGGCGTCCGGGAAATCCTCAGTGAGACAGAAGAACGCGACCAGGGGCAGGCCCCTCTCGTTGGCCCGGTCCGCCGCGTATTCCAGCGCGTGATTCCATTCGCTCCGCTGGGCCTGCTGCATCCAGTACAGGACGTATTTCCCCTCCCGGGCTGGCTTGCCGTTCAGCGGACGGATGCGCTCGGACTGAATCATGACCGGGGCTTCGCGGGTAACGGGTTTGCGTTTCGCTTCAGAAAAACCGGGTCTACAGCTGTCACGGACGACAGGCTCCGCGTGTGCAGGTACCGGTTGACGTCGATGCGGAGCAGGATCACGTCCTCATCCTTCAGGTAACGCCTGAAATTTCGGTGCCTCCGGAGAAATAATGCGGACTCGGTCCCGGCTTCAGCGCCCGATACGGAGCGTACGGTTCCCGTGACGGTCACGCCGCAGGCGCCTTCGATTCGACCGCCGGATCCGGGCCTCTCGTCAATGACCAGGGAGACGTTCGGGTTCCGGCGCAGGTTCCGGTATTTGGCGGAATCCCTGGGCGTGATGAAGACGAGGCCCTCGCCATCGTCCACAGCCGCGAACGCGATCAGGGAGGCGTGCGGGCCCGCCCCGGACGACGTGGCGAGCACGGCGAAACGCTGGGTTCTCAGCAGGCGCCGCACGTCCGCCAGCACGCCGCGAGAGGGAGACGGGACCGTCTTCGGAATTGAAACCATGATCCTCGATTCAGACTGCCAAGGCCGAGCCCGCGGCCGCGGTCGAAACCACCCGTCGGGCAGGGATGCCTCGGCCTCGCACTACCGGAGACGGGAGAACGATGGTGCGGCCGCGACCGGACTAAAAAAGACCGGTGATGTTCCCCTCGTCATCCACGTCTATCTTTTCAGCGGCCGGAATCATCGGCAGACCGGGCATGCGCATGATTTCCCCGGTGATGGGGATCACGAAACCCGCGCCCGCAGCCACCTCGATCTCCCGCACCTGGATGCTGAAATTCTCCGGCCTTCCCAGCAGTTTCGGGTCGTCGGAGAGGGAATTCTGGGTTTTCGCCATGCACACCGGCAGTTTTTCGAGGCCGAGCTTCCTGATTTTCTCCAGATCGTCCTTGGCCTTGGCCGTGTATTCGACGGCTTTGGCGCCGTATATGTTCCGTGCGATGGTTTCCACTTTTCTGGGAATGTCCCAGGTCCAGTCATAGGTGGGCTTGTACCGGGTATTGCATTTTTGGGCGAGGTCGCAGACGATTTCCGAGAGTTCCATGGCGCCTTCCCCTCCCTTTCCCCACACATCCGCGACCGAGGCGGAAACACCCAGTTCCCGGCACCGGTCCTTCACGATTGCCAGTTCCTCGTCCGTGTCCGAGGTGAAACGGTTGATCGCCACAGCCGCCCCGACCTTGAACGCGAGTATGTTCTCGAGATGCTTCTCGAGGTTCCGCATGCCGCGTTTCAGGGCCTCCTTGTCGGGCTGATTCACGGACTGAAGGTCCGCGCCGCCGTGGTACTTCAGGGCCTTCAGGGTCGCGACCAGCACCACGGCCTTGGGCGACAGCCCCGAATATCCGCACTTGATGTCGAAGAACTTCTCCGCGCCGAGGTCGAACGCGAATCCGGCCTCGGTGACCGCGTAATCGGAAAGGGAAAGCCCCATCTTGGTCGCGAGAACCGTGTTGGTTCCCTGCGCGATGTTGGCAAAAGGACCGCCGTGAATGATCGCCGGGTTCCCCTCGATCGTCTGCACCAGATTGGGCAGGACCGCATCCTTCAGCAGGGCGGTCATCGCGCCGCTCGCCTTCAAGTCGCGGGCGTAAATCGGGTTCCGGTCATGGGTGAATCCGACGAAGATGTTCCCCAACCTCGCCTTCAGATCCGGCAGGCTTTCCGCGAGGCACAGAATGGCCATGACCTCCGAGGCCGCGGTGATGTCGAAACCCGTCTCGCGGGGCACCCCGGACAGGGTGCCGCCCAGGCCGACGATGACCTTTCTCAGGGACCGGTCGTTCATGTCCATGACGCGCTTCCAGGACACGGTGCGCGGATCGATGCCCAGGGAGTACTTGCGGTTCTGGATGTTGTTGTCGATCAGCGCGGCCAGCAGGTTGTGCGCCTTCTCCACGGCCGAGAAATCGCCCGTGAAATGGAGGTTGATGTCCTCCATCGGGACCACCTGGGCGCGTCCGCTTCCCGTCGCCCCGCCCTTGATGCCGAACACCGGTCCCAGCGAGGGCTCGCGGAGCACGGCCGTGGTCCGCTTTCCGATCCGGTTCATGCCCTGGGTCAGGCCGATGGAAACGGTCGTCTTGCCCTCGCCCGCGGGCGTGGGGGATATGGCCGATACCAGGATCAGGTTGCTCCGGCTCCAGGCCGCGGCGTCGATGTATTTCAGCGGCACCTTGGCCTTGTACTTGCCATAGAGGATGAGATCGTCCTCGGCGATGTTCAGCTGGGCCGCGATTTCTACAATTTTTTTCATGAACAACACACCCTTTCTGATGCCGACGCCCGATTTGCGGTTCGCGCAAACAGTTGATTGATCCGCCTGAAGGGATATGATTATTCCAGTGTGTTATTAATTCAAATGACCTCCCAATACACCTTCCTTTTTCCAAGCTTAATTCAACCAATGAATATCAATGGTTCTCATTATTTTAATAACACCATTTTCCGCGTTGACGTGAATGAATCCGTCTGCATCCGGATAAAATAAATACCGCCAGGCATACCTTCCGCTATCCAATACCGCTCATAATCCCCCGGCTGTAATGTTTCGGACACGATCGTAACGACTTCCTTTCCCATTGCATCGTACACTTTCAGCGAAACAAATGTTTCCCGTTCGACAGAAAATAGAAGCTGTGTTGACGGATTGAACGGATTCGGATAGTTGTTTTGAAGCCGGCAGTCAAACTGCGGTTTTTCGTCGGACTTTTCCGCTCCGTTAACATCTGCTTCCGTCAATGTGACATATTGATTGATGGGCAGGTTTTCATAGGTTTCCATCCGACCGTTGGGCCATGCGACCTTGACGCTGTCGACAAGTTGATAGGAACCGATTCCAAAATGCGCTCGTAGATCTCCATTGGTGATTCCGCCGGCCCCCGCCTGGATATCCCGTATCTGAGACCGGCCATCGGTATAAAGGAAGATTCTCGCTCCGATAGCGCTTTTGTTTCTCCTCGATCCGATCGGGATTATGCCGATCCAGTTGTTTTCATTCTCTGCATTGCTTTGCAGAAGCGTCTTGACCGCAAAATCCGCGGAAAAGAAAATATCCAAGAATCCATCGTTGTTAAAATCCACGAACATCCCGCTGCGAGAACCCTGGCTTATAAAATTAAACCCGACTTGAAGACCGACATCGTCGAATCTCTCGCCGTTATTGCGGAACAACTGATGCGGCGAATTGCGGTGCACTATCAGCAGATCCAATTTTCCGTCATTGTCATAATCCCCCCAGCAAAGACCTCGCACGTCCGAAAAAAAGAAATCAAGGCCACAATCGGCTGCGACATCGGTAAATGTTCCGTTTTTATTATTTCGAAAAAGCTTAACGCCTCCGTCGTTATCCTGTTGGTATGGGACCACCAATAAATCCACGTAGCCATCATTATTGTAATCTCCCCAGGCCGAGGCGATCGCGGATGATGCCGCCAAACCTGATGTCACGCTCGGAGTCTCCGCGAGCAGGCCGTCCTGATTCAGATACAGACCACAGGAAGACCCTTGAGTTCGAATTGTTGGAATCCATAGATCGACATCCGAGTCATTATCGACATCCACCCAGGCTGGATTCCATGATTCATAAGAACGATTCGGGGATAGACGAGCACTGGCGACATCGTAAAATATCCCATCTTCATTGGTTAGCAACCGAATCGGCCCCGCAGAACGGTCCCCTCCGGCAAAAACGATATCCAGATCCCCGTCTCTGTCATAATCCGCCGATGACGCCATCCACAAATATTGCCCTGAGGCGAAATACGAATCGAGACCTGAAATCTCCGTAATCGACGTAAATTGGCCAATGCCGTCACCGAGATAGAGATCCAGACCAAGATCGTTGGTGATCAGTAGATCTAAAAATCCATCACCGTTGAAATCAGCCCATATCGCTCCTGTCGTTTTCCCGACGTCTTCCGTAAAAGAATTTTGATCAAAGCTGCTCCCGGTATTCCTGTAAACAACACTGGAGTGGTCGTATCCGGAAAGAAACAGGTCTAAAAATCCGTCCCCATCATAATCACCCCAGGCAAAACCGGCCTGCCCGGACGCCTCCTGAATTCCCAGATTATCGTCCGGTTGATGAAAGCGTATTCGAGTACCGAAGGGAATCGCATTCACTTCGTTGCTCATACCGCTTTCAATACCTGAATTGTCAACCGCAGTCACTGTGAAGAAGTACTGTTCGTCATTCATCAGGCCAAAAATGATTTTTGTGGTGTCCGATAGACCGCCGGTCGATGAATCGACAAGGGTTCTATTGATAATGGCGGTACGCATATAGACTCTGTACCGTTCTGTTCTTGAATCTTCGGATTTGTTCCATGTCAACTTAACGTAACCATCACCTGCGAACGCGGTCAGATTCTTGGGTGCCGCTGGAGTTGAAATTGTGGAGAAGCTCCAACTTGCAGACCATGGCCCCCACCCATATTGATTCCGTGCCCTCACCCTCCAAAAATAGACGGTGGAAGGCGTTAATCCCGATACGAGCATTGAATTGGAAACAAGCGTTGAATTATCAATTATTAAACTTTGGAATTGGGCGGAACTTGACACCTGTAAATGATAACTCGCTGGATTGTCGTCACTCTGCCATCGTAGCCTCAATGACAATTCCTGATCTTGAGCGCCATCCGCAGGAGTGGCGAGAGCCGGAGCGTCTGGCGTGTTGGCACGCTCAGTAGTGAAATTCCAGGGTTCGGACCATGGGCCCCACCCATATTGATTCCGTGCCCTTACCCTCCAAAAATAGACGGTGGAAGGCGTTAACCCCGATACGAACATTGAATTGGAAACAAGCGTTGAATTGTCGATAATCAAACTTTCGAATTGGGCGGAACTTGATACCTGTAAATGATACCTCGCGGGACCGTCGTCACTCTGCCACCTCAGGCTCAATGATAATTCCTGATCTTGAGCGTTATCGGAAGGCGATAACAGGGATGGGGCGACTGGTGGGTCCGCCCGCTCAGTGGTGAAATTCCAGGGTTCTGACCAAGGGCCCCACCCTGAATGATCCTGGGCCCGGACTCTCCAATAATACGTGGAATTGCCCGTCAACCCGCCGATTTGTTTCGAATTCGTCGTAATGCTGGAGTCTGTATATTGAAATGTGGTGAATTCGGACGAGGGAGAAACCTGCATCCAGTATTTGAGCGCCCCCTCGACGGGATTCCATGCCATGTTCAGCGTTAACGGTTGGTTCTCTGAACCATTGAACGGGGAAGAAAGGATCGGCATGTTCGGCGGCACAGTACTGAGGAAATTGATTCCGGTGCTTGTGCCGTACATGATCTTCCCCGCCGCCCCCGAAATCACACGCAATCGGACGATCAGAGTATCCCCGATTTGAGACGACGGATTATCGCCGCCGAAATCAACTTTCATTACTCTCGGATATATATTATATAATGGCAACGTATAGAATGCACCAGCAAAAAAACTTGTTGTGTCAATTTGAATTTGCCCGGCAGTTGAAGATTTCAGCAACAATTCCGCAAGGAAAACGGTGCCATAGATACCGTGAGACCCGCCGATCAGCGTCAGTTCAAACTCGTTTTCTGCGAAAGACCCCGAAGTCGGATATTTCCACTCGATCGCTTTACCATTCACATAAACATCCTGATCCTTTACCTGCGAATAGGGCGTGACCGACATGGCCCCATCAGGCTGAAGATAGAGCCGGGCCGGTAGAGCCTCACTGGCCTGTGCGTATCCCGGGATATCATGAATATCCGAAAACAGAACCTTATTATCCGGGTTTTCTCCCGGAATATTGAATCCCCCTTCATCAAGTCTCATCTGAGCATGCAATGTGACGCCAGACATGAAAATAACCGTGATAATTATCGCCACGATAAAGATCGCTTTATCCTTCATGTCTACTCCTCCCCGCTCTGTTTCAATTTATAGTTAACTTTCCTTTTTTTAACCACAATACCTTCCGACATTCGTTGAACTCCGACACAGAAACCACAAACATCAAACCATACTCGGCTCGATCCAGTTGATTCCAACGGGCATCTGAAACTCGTCAATAGTATTGACGAACCGCACATGAGAAACTCCGACCCTATAAAATGATCATCCGAGTCGCATTCTCCCCATGAATTTCCCAGGCCAGTCAATCGTGATTTTCAGTGATAAATGCTATTTCAACAAGGTACAGGTCTTCACTTGTGTGGCGCCTTCTGATTTTATCTCAACGAGATACAGACCCGACGGGTTTCCCGATGCTTCCCAGATTTCCGTGTGGATACCCGCATTTTGATGCCCTTTCATGAGCGTGGCGGTTACTCGCCCCCGCAAATCCTTGATGCTGAGCTCCACATCCGCCTCCGCGGCCAGCTCGTATTCCACGGTCAGACAGCCGTTGAACGGATTGGGATACAGCCGCACCACGGCGGGCGATTCCGGTTTCGCGGACCGGGATTCGGACACGCCGCTCGCGGCCGAGCCGCTGCTGCGGTAAATGCCAGCGCCCCAGGTTCCGGCCAGCACGCTGTTGTCCGTGTCCACGGCCAGGCAGGTGACGTTTTCCATGTACAGCCCGGAGGTGAACTGCTGCCAGGTCGCGCCCGGCGCGGTCAGTACGTAAACGCCCCCGTACGTGGTGGCTCCGAACAGATGGCCCTCGCCATTGACGCAGAAACGCTCGATGGTCTGGTGGAACCCCTCACCCGCCTTGACCCAGGTCTCGCCGCCGTCCCGGGATACATAGGTCCCGTACATGAAGACGGAAGCGAACAGGTTGCCGCGGCCGTCCGCGATCATGGCCTTGATGATGTTTCCGGGCAGATCGCCGTTCTTCGGCTGCCACGTGTCCCCGTTGTCGTCCGAGCGGTAAAGGCCGCTGATCGCGGTGCCGGCGAAAAGCCTCCCCTGATTGTCCGAGATCAGACAATTGATGTGAAGATCCTCGATGCCGTTGTTCACGGTCGTCCAGGTGACGCATCCGTCTAGGGAGCGGTATACGCCGTGCATGGCGGTGGCCGCGAAAACCGACGTTCCGCTCCCGAACGCCAGAGCCGTGACGTGCCTGTACTGCAGGGCATTGTCGAAACGGTTCCACGACGCTCCCTTGTCGTCCGACACGCACACGCCGCCGTCCTTCACGCCCGCCAGCACGCGACCGGCCGCGTCAAAGGCGAGGGCGCATACGTAGTTGCGCAGAAACTCGCTCCGCGAAGGCGTCCAGGTCAGGCCGCGGTCCGCGGACGTGAACAGGCCGTTGTGATACGTGGCCGCGTAAAGGGTGCCGTCCGGACCTCTCGCCAGCGTCTGCATGTGCGTGTTTGTGATGCCGTCATAGCGGGGCTCCCATGAATCACCGCCGTTGCCGGTCACGTAGACGCCCTGTCCGTAAAAACCCGAGTACACGGCGCCGCCCGGGCCCGCGACCAGCACGTCCGGGCTCGGATTGTCCAGGCCCGTTTCAGCGGAGGTCCAGGCTGTCCCGCCCTCCGGGGATTTCTGAAGCGAACCGCCCGTGCTCAGAAGAATGCGGCCGTCCGGGCACACGGCCACGGCATCGGCCACAAAACGGGTCATGAGGCCATTGATGTCGGTCCAGGTATCGCCCCCGTCAACGGACATGTAAATGCCGCCGCCCTGGGTGCCCGTGTACACTTTCCGGTCCCCGTGCGTCGCGATCGAAAGGAACCAGACGGCCGGGAGGCCGCTTTCGAGGGTTTCCCACGTGTCCCCGTCGTTCCGAGAGCGGTACAATCTGCCGCGTGTTCCGAGATACAGGGTGCCATGGCCGTCCGAAACCAGGGCCTCGGTCGTGAAATTGGACAATCCCGTGCTGGCCAGGGTCCATGTCGCGCCGTCATCCGTCGAGCGGAAGACCTTTCCGCCGAATCCTCCTGCAAAAACATGTCCGTTGTCATGAACAACCACGGTCTGGGGCTGCATGTCCGTGATTCCCGTATTCGCCGCGCTCCAGGTCGCACCTCCGTCCAGGGAACGGAACACGCCGCTGTTCAGGGTGGCGACGAACACGACATCCGTACGGCCGGCCGCGATCGCGTTGATCCGGTTGTCCGTCAGACCCTGGGGGCAATGGGTCCAGTGCTGTCCGTTGTCATCCGAGCGGTACACGCCGCAATTTTCCGTGCCGATGTACATCCGGCCGGCCGCATCGAACGCAATGCCGGTGACAACGCCGCTTCCGGGTCCGGGAAGCCGCTCCCAGGTGATCCCGTTCCCGGTCAAAGGCGCGGCCAGAAGCGCGGCCGCGAGCAGAAGCATTCCTGAACTGATGCGGTTTCTCACATCTCCTCCTTTTCGATTGGAGCGACCCGGAAATCCAGGGTCAACGGGGAAACAGCCCGAGCCAACGGCCCGCCGCGGTTCCGGCAAGAGTCGTCAGCGTACTGAGCACAGCACCCCAGACCATGTCGACCAGCGTGACGGTCAGGGGCCAGTTTTTGACGGTGGCCAGATTCGTCAGGTCGTAGGTGGCATACGTGATCAGCCCGAACAGGGCGCCGCGCAGGGCCGTCATTCCAAGGGAACCGGTCTTCAGCCCGGGAACCACTACGAACACCAGGATCCCCGCGATGAACAGCAGGTAGAAGATGATCGCCGCGGGCCAGTTGACATCGGGCGCCATCAGGTAGCCGAGGTGCTTGCGGTAGAATCCCTTCGCGACCAGTCCCAGCCAGACCATGTCGATCAAGAAAAACGCAGCGAAGGTGATTGCGTAAAGTTTCAGATAAGTCCACATGACGGTTGCTCCTTTTTCCGGATACGGGACCGGATCCGGTCCGTTATGAGCCCTCTTCCTCGATCAGACGGAAGAGAATCGAGGCCGCACGGCCGGTCACGTCCTTGCAGTCGGCTATTCCGGGCATGCACTTCGAATTCTCGATCACGTCTTTGCACACCGTGGTCCCGAATTCCGAGATGAATCTCCGCCGGAATTCCGCGGACAGGGCCACGAGCCTGTCGATGTTCCCGTCGCCTCTCTCCCGGCCGTACATGGACCCGAGCGCGATCACGCCGCCTGAAAGCGCGCCGCACACGTCCGCGCGGCACCGGCCGATGCCCCCGCAGAATCCGGAGGCGACCTTGTCCACGGGTCCCGATTGTCTTGGAAAGAGTTCGTGGATCGTGCGGCTGATCGATTCGGCGCAGTGGAACCCCTGTGCGTATTGCTTAAGAACAATCTGGCGGATTTCTTCTTCCTGCATTCAATATCCCCTTTAACAAAGCGTTAGTATTTATTTCCTCATGCGCAGCCTGAAGGCTGCGGCTACCTATATCCGTAAATACCACGGTAGCCGCAGGCTTCAGCCTGCGTATCTCCGGCCCTACGTTTTTTACTGGGCCAGAATCACCCGCAAATCAGAAGCGCTCACGCTCAACTGCCCCGCCTCGGGCAGGCGCTCCGTCAGCGTCCTCCAGTTCCCGTCCTTCCGGAACACGGACCTGAAGATCGGGAGGGATTCCGCCACGTGCCCCGTGTTCGCGAGCATCACCGCGTGCCAGTACTTCATCTCCAGGTTCTCCGGGAACAGGCTCTCCGCGGTTCTGTATTCGAAAAGCGCTTTCGGGATGTCTTTCTTTTCCACGGCCAGGTCGCCCGCGTTCATGTGCTCGTAGGCCCGGAACACCCGGAGGAGCCGCTTCAGCTCTGGAATCGGCTCTGCATGGTCCTCGACGCGCAGGTCGATGAGCCTGTCCTCCCAGGGCCGGTCCGTGGCTTCGGCCCGGACGATCAGGATCGCGGCAGACTGCTTGCCGCGTATGTCTCCGCCGGCCTTCTGTCCCGCTTCCAGTACCGCGATCATCCTTTCCGCGAGCGGTCCCCTGGACTTCCGGAAGGCCTCGGCCATGGCCGGCCACACGGAGGCGTTCAGCATCATGTTCGCCTGGCAGGAAAACTGCGGCCCGGTCTGATGACCCGCGTCGCGGATGCACTTCTTTCCTGTCCACGTCGCGATGTTCCCTTTCGCGTCCACCACGGCCAGCTGTCTCAGGTCCCGCGCCTCGTCGGATTCGGTGAGCAGGCGGACGACCTCGCCCGCGTATTTGCCCTCCTTCAGAAGCGCCAGGCCCCTCGGGCCGTAGGACACGTTCACAAAGGACTGGGTGGCGATGGCGCCGACACCCGCTTCGGCCCAGGAAACGACGGACCCCACCGAGAACCAGTGCGACTGCACGGCCACGCCCATTTCTCCGGTCGCCGTGTCCCGCGCCACGATGGAAAAGGTGTGGGCCAGGGGGTCCGGGGATTGGGCGAAGGCATGAGAGCCCATCAATAAAAATAATTCTGCCGGCCAGATGATCAATCGCTTGATCATGATAATCCCTCCCGTCTTTTCCTGACAAACTTGGGAGTTGCCTTTTTCCCGAGGACGACGCTTCCAGCCAGCATCTTTTCCACGGATTTAAACTCCCTCGCCTTATTCTCTTTACGAGCCCACACTCGGATACCGGCTAAGTCAATTTCGGCCTTCTCGGATACCAGGCACGCCTGTTCAAGACATTGCCTGTCGTCCCAATGGAAGTAACCGGCGAGACGGTCTTTAACACAATCCGTCGGTGACAGAAGACTCAACCGTCCCGTCCGAAAACGTTTCTCCGCGATTTGGACGACTGGTTGCGCACCGATGGATAGCGGTCCTGGTGGAAATTCAATATAATAGGGAGTATCCGGATGCTTGAAATACCGGTTCTTCTCAACAAAGCCGATTTCGGACAGTATCCCTTTCAACAGTTTCCTGTCCGTCTCCGTTTTCTCAATAAAATCCAGATCAAATGATTGATACCGGTTTCTGCTGTAAATCGACACGCAGGCTCCTCCCGTCAACACCGCCGAAACGCCGCTTTTTCTGAGATGGGTGCACACGAACGCGGCGAGTTCACCGAGAGACATTTCGCGGACTGCTTTCAAATCGGCTTGCCATTTCTTCTGGGTCTCGTCCTGACCATCAACAGCGACTCGCTTTCTTTCTCCGGAAGAAAGGAGATCGTTTTTTCAAGCAAAGCATTCAATTCAGAGATGAAAGGATAGCGAGGGTTCAATCCGTACAACCGGGTTTTCCCGACCTTGCGGCAGAAAAGAACACCGCCTTGCTCCATCCTCTCCAGCTGTTTCTGAATCTGACTGAGATCCGTCTTGAAGAAGAGCGCCATCTCTCTGGCATACCCTTCCTTCCGTCCGAATAGATACAGAAGAACTCTCTCGCGATTTACCGACCCCAGCAGCGGTTCCAGCACGGGACCGACCTTTCTTGTAGGTTATATGACCTATTTAATAGGTCAATATAATACTCCAACCGATCAAATGCAATCATTATTTAAAAGGGATAAAACCGTTGAATCGGTTTCATTACAGAAAGATGATCCGCTTTTCCCGCGACTGAAGCCGTGAGCTCCAGATCTTAAATATCCTGGCAATAAGCGAATAACGCCGTTCATCCGTTTCTATCCGCTTCCATCCGTGCCGGAGGTCCGCGCGCTGGAAGCGTCCGCGAGCCATCCTCCCCCCTCTTGGATCCCCGTCCGCTGTCGCGGATGATAAAAACACCTGCGCGGGGATGACATGCCTCTGAATCACGAATTACCCTATCATCCAGCTTGATCCGCGCAAGTCCGCGCCGGAGATTCGTTCAATCCGTGTTCTATCCTTCCATCCCCACCCTCACCACGGAATCAAACGCCGGCTTGGGCCTGCAGTCTTTGTCGAACAGCATGGGGTGATCCCGCCGGCCGCGTATCGGCAGGTAGCTCCGCCACGACTGGCCGTCGTGCACGCCCCAGAACGTGACGCGGCTGAACAGGTCCCGGCGCTTCCTGAAGAACGCGAACAGTTCACGGTAACGGCCGGCCTGCCGCAACGCAACCGTTTCCGGAAGCCCGTTCGGATATGGATTGAGTTCTCTCCGGGTTCCCGCGTCGAGCGAGGCGAGATCCGCAATCGGGTTGTCCAGATGCACGAACGGAACCACGCCGATGTCGAGCTCCGTGATCATGAGCGGGACATCGAGCGATGACAGGGAAAGGACGTATTCTTCGAGCGGGCCCATTTCCGGGAAATCCAGGAACCAGTGGCCCTGAATGCCAATCCCGTCCACGCGGACCCCGGACGATCTCAGGCCGCGGACGAGCCGGATGACGCCTTCCAGCTTGGGCTTGTACTCGAAGTCGTATTCGTTGTAATACAGTTCCGCCGCCGGATCGGCCTGCCGGGCGAATTCGAATGCCAGGCGAACGTAATCTTCTCCGATGATCTCGTACCACCCGGATTTGCGGAATGAGCCGTCGGCCATGACCGATTCATTGACCACGTCCCATCCGTGAATGCGGCCCTTGTACCGTCCCATTACCGTGAAAATGTGGTCCCGCATGCGCTCGATCAGGGCTTCGCGGGTCAGCCGATTTCCGGAAGCGTCCTGAAACACCCAGGCCGGGGTCTGGTAATGCCAGACCAGGCAGTGGCCGATGATGAATAGGCCGTTCTTTTCGCCGAACTCCACGTAACGGTCCGGCACGTCGAAATTGTACCGGTTCGGCTCCGGGTGCACTTCCTCCCATTTCAGCACGTTTTCGGGCGTGATGCTGTTGCAGTGCTTTCGGACGATTTCGAGGGCCGCCGGTTCCCGGCCCGTGATCTGGTCCGCGCTCAGGGCTGCGCCGATGCGGAAATCGCTCCGAAAGAGATCCTTCAGGGCGGGGGTGTCGCTCGCGTGATTCATGGCTGCCTCCAATCCGATCGATTGCGCTCTACCACGGAATCCCGAATTCCGGAATATACCTTTCCAGCATTAAAAAATATGCCCGCAAGCCGAGCGGAGTCGAGGCATGCGGGCGGTTTTGGATACGTCAGACGGTCCAGCCTCGACAATTTCAGCCGGAATGCTTCTCCTTCATCCGGGTCAGAACCTCCTCCATCGTGCCGCTGAAGGGGCCGATCTTCTCCATTTTCAGCGAAACCAGGGCGGCCGCGAATTTCAAGGACTCGGCCGGGTTATGCTCCAGCCTCCGGCACAGGTAGGCCGAGAAGGTCGTGTCCCCGCGGCCGGTGCGTCCGACCACACTGCTGTTTGAGAACTTCTCGTAGTAGGTGGCGCCCTTCACGCGCGCCAGCACGCCCTGGCTGTGGGTGATCACCACCTCCGGGCATCCCCACGATTCGACGATGACGGCCGCCTTTTCGAGGTCCTCGGTGCCGGTCAGGATGCGCGCCTCCACCACGTCGAGCTTGACCTTGTCCATCATGGCCGCGATGGTTTTCTTGTCCGCCACGTCGCTGTACTCGATGTCGCGCGTGACCGGCGTGACGTGCCGGACGAAGCTCTGCATGTCGACGGACAGGCTGACCTTCCGCTTCTTGAGGCCCTGCATCAGGGGCATGTCGAACTCCGTGTCCGAAATGCCGGCCAGATGCACGCACGTGGAGTCGAGCTCCGGCACGTCGTCGATGGAGATGAAGCCCGCCGACTTGACCAGAGTCAGCTTGCGCTCGTCCACGTTCGCGGACTCGTGCAGGACGCGCGAATAGGTCGTCTCATCCGACGGGACGAGGAAGGTATCGATGCCCACGTCCTTCATCGGCTGGAGGATGGATTCGTCCTTCTTCGCCATCTTGACCACGGCCGCGACCTTCTTGCCGACGCGCGCCGCGACCATGGCGCCGCACAGCACCGCACTGCCGGGCGCGACGTGGGCCGTTCCGCCGAAGGGAATGATCTCGTCATAACACATGTGGCCGACAAAGGTGATATCGTAATGCTTGGACATGTGATGGTATTCCTTTTTTTAATGTGTCATTGCGAGCCCCGTCTAAAGGACGGGGCGAAGCAATCTCGGTTTGTCACCGCGAGGCCGGTCCGCAGGTTTGCACTCGACGTGATCAGGTGACCGGCCGTGGCGATCTCCCATTCATCGGCCCACACCGAGATTGCCGTGCCCGTCCCGGCTGCCGCCGGTCCGGGCTCGCAATGACAAACCTTGGAGTATTGTCATCGCGAGGCCTGTCCCCCGATCAAGTCGGGGGCAGGCCTGTGGACAGGCCGAAGTCTTCAACAAATCTCATCTACCGCTTGATCCCGTGACCACGGGACAATCTCGGCTCCTGAGGGAATCAATCCCGATCCCTCACTCCCCCTTCAGCAGGTTCGGATAAAACGGAATCAGGTCCTTCGAATCCACGGTCTTGGATTTCGTCCTGGCCTGCACGTTCTTGATATGGTCCATGACCAGGTGGCTCCACACCGCGCCCGGCCTCGGGTAGGCGGCCACGATGTAATGCGGCCCCTTGGTCTTCTCCCCGGCCTCCTTCTCCAGCTCGGCCCTGAGGTTGTCCGGCGTGACCATGGAATTGCCGTACTCGAACACGACCCGGTCCATGTGCTTGTACACTTCCTTGCTTTCGCGCGTCATGCCGTAGTATTCCAGAAGCTGGGCGAACACGTAGTTGGAGGTCGTGTACACGTCCTTGCCCTGGTCCGACTGCACCGGCTTGCCGTTCTCGGTCTTGCACATGGCCCAGCCCATGAACGCCTTGTTGGTCCTGTAGATCGTCTTCAGGATCTTTTTGACGCGGTCCTCGGGAATGAGCGGCTCCTCGCCGATGGCCAGCAGGTACCACAGCGCGTCGAGCTGGTTGGTCCATACGTCGGTGTTCTTCTTGCCGGTCTTGGGATCATAGCAGGTGATGTAGTACTGCAGTTTCTCGCCCGCCTTGTTCTTTCCGTCGCGCCAGAGCTGTTCCAGCGCGGCCCAGCCCTTGTCGAACGCCTTCTGGATGCGCGCCTTGCCTTCGGCGTCGCCGACGATGTCGGCCAGCTTGAGCAGGGCCTGGCACCCGCCGAGGAACTGGGTGGCGTCGTACGCGTCCGCGCCGAAGAGCACGAGGTTGTCGAACGTGTTCTTCACCTCGTTCGGGTACCCTTCGGGAATGCCGTCGTTGTCGAAATCGAGCTTCAGCAGGGATTCGAGCCCGAACTTGAGCGTTTCCCAGTTCTTCTTCGCGAACTCGACGTCGCCCGTGAACTTGACGTTGCGGAGCACGCGCATGGCGAGCTTCGGGTACAGGTCGACCCAGTAGTTGTTGTTGTACCAGGCGTAGTCGCTCACGTTGCGCAGGGGATGGCCCTTGGGCATGGCGCCCACGTCGTGGGCCACGCTGCCGAGGGTCTTGAAGTCGTCCCGGATCTGCGTCAGGGGCACGCCCTCGTACGCCTCGGGATGGCTCCCGAAGTGCCGGCGCGCGTCCACGAAGGACGCGTGAAAATGGTACCAGCGCTTCGTGGGATCGACCGCGTTGATCGAGTCGATGAAGGCCTGGCACAGGTCCTTTTCCACGGCCGGAAAGAGCATGAGCAGGACCATGGAGTACCAGTCCACGTCGGAGGGATCGATGTACGCGTAGTCGAAGCACTCCAGAAACCGCGCGCGCTCGTTCCCGTTCTCGTCCTCCACCCACACAATGGCGTTCGACAGCGGAAAGTGCAGTTCGTTGAGGATCAGCCGGGCCAGCCGCAGGGCGCCGGGCTTGTCCGCCTTGTACGACGGGCTGGATGAAATCATGTCGACGATCCGCTTCTGGATCGTGACCGTCTTCTCCAGCCACTGCGCGTGGTTCCCCAGCGCGATCCTGGCCAGGTCGATCGCCCTCGACTCTGGATTGCCGAAGTGCTTGAGGTACTTGCGCGGGAATTTCGTGCCGTCGATGTACACCTGAACCGGAAAATCCAGGGCCACGGCCACGGCGACCTGTTTCGTCGAGCGGGCCGGAACCGTGAGGGTCAGGCTGATCGCGCAACCGTAGTCGGACCGAAGCATGGGTGGACGCTTCTCGTAGAACGTGCCGTCGTCATTGAGCAGAAGGTCGTCCTTGAGCCGGTTCAGGCAGAAATAGGGCTGAACGTCGATCTGCACGCCGTCCTGTTCCGCAGTCGCCAGAACCATGCGGTTTTCCGTTTCCGTGCTTCCCATGACCACGCCGCGAACGCCGCCGGAGTTGAACTCCTCGTGCCTGTGTCCGTGCACCGCGGCGGAGCTGACGTACACGCTGTCCTGATCCGTGGGCTTGACTTCCTTTTCCTGCAGGTTCACCAGGGACGGCTTGGGGATCACGAGTGTGACCGTCTGTTCCTGGTTCGAGCCGTTCTCGACCTCGTACTGCTCGACGCCGATCGGCATGAGCGTGTGCTCGTTGCCGGCCAGGAGCTGGGACACGAGCCGTCGGACGATTTTGATCTTGCCGATCTTGAAGGCCATCTCGAGTGTGGGCGTGGCCAGGGAGATCGTCACGTCCTTCGGGTCCATGGAGGGGTGGTAATAGTTCTGAACCGCGGGGATGTCGTCCGGAAGCTCGGATTCGCCGGGCTTCTTCTGCGTGAGGGTCGTGCACTTGTCCCCGATTTTCACGAAAGGCGCGGAACCGAACTGAACGGCCTTCTGGTTCAGCATGATGAGACGGCCCGCGTCGTTCAGCCGGTTGTACAGTCCGTAGGGATTCACGCCGATGGAGGCCGTGGGCGCGCCCTGCAGGGCGACGGTCTGGGGGAACTGAAGCGTCTTGGACATGCCCTGAAAGTGCACCGTCATCCTGTTCTTCTCGTAGATCTCGGTGACTTTCGGGCCCGCGATGGTGAACAGATCGCGCGGATCGAATGCGTTCGATTTCGGCATGGGTTTCTCGCTGGTTGGGGGTTTGGACGCGGCGCAAGTGACCCCGTGGAGCCGGGGTTTATAGCAATTCCGAGCGCCGGCCCGGTGGTTCTCATGCGCGGCCGGCGCTCGGAATGAGTGTTCTGAAAATGCGGCTGAAAAGTCCGCCCGGATGCTACGGGGTCAGCACTTTCCCGCCCACATGTTGGCCTTCTTCTTGGGCTTCGCCTTCGGCTTCACGGCCTTCTTGTTCTTTCCGGCGGCTTTCTTGCCCTTGCCGGAGACCTTCTTCGCGGACGCGGACCTGGAGGTCTTCTTCTTTTTCGGAGCCGGGGGCGTATCGGGCAGATTCGCTTCGGCGCTCAGGTCGATCGGCATGGTCGTCGTCGGGCTGGCCTTGAACACGCCCCACAGCAGGTCCGCGGACGCGCGGATGGAATCGGGCGAGCCGGAGAAGTTGCAGACCACGGCATCGGCTTCCTTGGTGACGCCGCGGCGGTACGGGAAGTTCGTCACGACGATGACGGTGTGTCCCGCCTTCTTCAGGGCCTTCACCAGGTGCTGGTTGTTGCCGCGCTTCTCGATGCGGGCGTAGTAATTGGTCATGACGACCAGGTCCGCCAGCTTGGCCAGTTTCAGCGCTTCTGCGACCTCGTCCTCGTCCGCGTGGAACCCGGTGTCGTCGAGAATGAGGTTCATGGAGTGCTTGGCCATCTGCTCGCAGAACATGTGCGGGTGGCTGTACAGATCCTTGCCCAGGAAGGAATAAGGGATGATCTGCTCGATGACGAGAATCTTCTTGTCCTTCGACAGGGGCAGGAGGTTCTTGTCGTCGCGCACGACGAGCTGGGCCCGTTCCGCCACTTCGCGGGAGAAGCCCTGGGTTTCCTTGCTGTGCACGTGAATATGCGTCTGCTCCGGATCCATCTTGCCGGCCTTCTCGAACAGGCCCTGGTCGTACTTCATGCTCAGGAGCCGCCGCACCGCGTCGTCGACCCGCTCCTCGGAGAGGAACCCGCGTTCGACCGCGCTCTTGATGCCGAAGAAGCACTGCGAACGCGATTCGTCGTCCGCCTTGAGCAGAATGGTGTCCACGCCGGCCTTGATGGCCATGGCGCAGGCCAGGGGCAGGGGCCACTTCTTCAGGATGGCGGCCATGCCGATGGCGTCTGAGACCACCACGCCCTGGAATCCCATCTGCTTGCGGAGCAGATCGACGAGAATCTTGGACGACAGGGTGGCCGGGTATTCCTTGTCGAACGCCGGAAAGATCGTGTGGGCCGTCATCAGGGCCTTGGCGCCCGCGTCGATGCCCGCCTGGAACGTGACCAGCTCGACTTCCTTCATCCGCTGCAGATCGCCCTTGCACACGTCGAGCGTGTCATGGGCGTCCGTGGCCGAGTCGCCGCGGCCGGCAAAATGCTTCACCGTGGCCACGATGCCCGCGTCCTGGTAGCCGCGCACCGTCGCCTCGACGAAACGCGCGCACTTCTGCGGATCGTCGCCGAACGAGCGCACGCCGATTTCCGGGTTCAGGGGGTTGATGTTGACGTCACACACGGGATGGTAGAACTGCGTGATTCCGATCAGTGCCATCTGCTTGCCGAGTGTGTAGGCCACCCGGTAGGCGATGTCGAGGTCGCCGATCGCGGTGATGCCCATGGGCGGGGGGAACTGCACCACGTGCCCGGCGGCGTAGTCGTTCTTGAAGTCGCCTTCCATGTCGATGGTGATGTGCAGGGGAACGCCCGAGGGCCGGCCCATGGCGACCTGCTGCAGCTTGTTGAGCGCTTCCGTGAGTTCTTCGGGGGTCACGCTGACGCCGAAGCTCCGGTCGTCGAAATAGGTGTGCGCGATGTCGAAGTAATCCTTCGGCTTCTTGAAATTGGGATCGACCTGCGAGCGGCCCCAGTAGAGGTTCTTGCAGGTTTCAAGGGCGTACGGTTCGAGGCAGAGGCCGCCGGCGTGCAGTCGGGTGATCTGCTCGAAGCCGGAGGGCGTCAGGTAGGCGCCGCGCCAGGTGAACGTGAGCAGCTGGCCGCACTTCTCGGCCAGGGTCATTTTCGCCAGCTTCGCTGCGACGAAATTGTCTCTTTCTTGCGACATTGCGTGTCTCCTCAACAAAGAGGTAAATGGATTGTGTTTTGACGCGAGGATGATGCCCAAAAAATTCCCTGCGCTCGTTTTAGGAGCGCACCTTGCCGCTTAACTCAATAGAGAAAGTTAATCTAAAAATCGGCGAAATCAACAGGTTTTCTCGCCTGTTTTCGCCCTGCGTGTACGTTACCGTAAAGGAAATTTAAGAGAAAAAAAGAGGGTTGTCAATGGGATTTGAGACAGGTCCGAACGTAATCGCTTAAGTTCGCGTTGTCCATAAATAACTTATTTTATTGGGATTGTGCCACATTCTGTTAAAAAATTTTATTATCGGAAACTATCAAGATATATGTCACATGATAAATCTCCTGTATTACTTTATTGTAGCAAATCTTGATTTTAACGTCCTGATTTCCTATTTTCACATGAACCCGGTGGCGGAAGAACCGGTGGGGGTGGCCTGACGACGCGCGGTCGCAGACAACGCTGTCCTCTTCCTCGTTTCCAATCATCAAAATCAAAATTGAAAAATTGCTTTCTCACTTATTGTATAGACCCGGAGGCCTGAAATGAAGAAGCATAATTCAGCAACAATGATTAGTTTATTTGTCCTCGTCTGGACAGCGGCTGTTCATGCACACGCGCGTTCGGCAACCCGGGCCGCGGCGGATTCGGTCATCCAGTCCTGGAACCGGCTGGATACCACCGTGCCCCGGATCGAAGAGGCGACCGCAGTCGATCTGGTCCTGGATGCCGCAGGGAACAGCTATGTCGTAGGAACTGTTTTCACTCCCGGCAATATATTCGATATCGCCACGGTGAAATACGATCCTGCCGGGAATCGCCTCTGGACCGCCCTGTATGACGGCCCGGATCATGAATGGGATAAAGCCCTGGGAATCGCGCTGGATCCGGCCGGAAATGTCATCGTGGCCGGCAGCAGCCGGCGCACTGAGTGGGAAAACGATCATGTGCTGATCAAATACAATCCGGATGGGGAAGAACTGTGGCATGTCCTTTATAACGGACCGATCGGAGACCCGCAGGCGGCGAAGAAACCGGTCGTTGTCGATGAGTACGGCGGTATATTTGTCTGCGGCAACATCGGTGTCGACGGGCATGCGTCTGATTTTCTGACGATGAAATATGCTTCGGACGGAAGCCTGATCTGGACCGCCCTCTACAACGGTCCGGGAAACAGCAACGACAAGGTCCGGGCCATCGCCTTGACGCCGTCCGGCCAGGTGGTTGTGACCGGAACCAGCGACACCGGGGATTCCAGCAGTTTTGCCACGGTCCGGTACGATGCCCTCGGCAGTCAATTATGGGCGTCCCATTACAGGGGAGAATCCGGATCATTCTACAACAATGCCGTGGATATGGCCGTGGATGGATCCGGCAGCGTCCTCGTCACGGGCTTCAGCCAAGGACTTTCCGCCGCATACGCCACGGTCAAGTACGATTCCAGCGGCAAGACTCTCTGGTCCGCGCGATACCAAGGCGATGGAGACAGCCCATCCTATCATGAGCCGATCGGCATCCTGGCGGATCCTGCCGGCGGTGTCTTTGTCACAGGGTACAGCAAGAAGGATTATGGCGAAACGGATTTTGCGACCGTCAAATACAGCCCCGATGGCGAACGGCTCTGGTCGGCCCGGACCTTTCGCGCGGAAAACACATCGAATATGCCGACCGGCATGGCGCTGGACGGATCAGGCAATCTGATCGTGACGGGTTACACGCTGTCCTATTCCGGCGGATCCGACATTCTGACGCTTCGATACGACCCTTCCGGAAACCTGATCGGGCAAAATCCTGTTTCCCTGTCGGATGAGACGTTGGACTGGCCGGCTTCAGTATCCGTCTCTTCCCTGGGGGAAATACTTATCGCCGGCAACATCACTCAGAAAGGTGAAAAATCGCAGTGGCATGTGATCAAATATGATCTTTCCGACAATCCGGCGTGGGAGAAGACCTACAGCGGGAACGGCTACCGCATGACCTTTTATTGTTCCATGAAGCTCACGCCCGCCGGGCACGTCGCCGTGGCGGCCGCTTCCTACGGCAAAGGCGGCAGAACCGACTGCATGACCCAGCTCTTTGATTCCGACGGGAACAGGCTCTGGCAGTCCTGGTATGACGGTCCGGCCCATTCGTACGACCACCCGACCGACCTGGCAGTGGATGCGGAAGGTAATGTCTATATCACCGGCGTGAGCACGGGAACGGACAATTACGACATCATCACGGTCAAGTACAACCCGTCCGGCCAGGAATTGTGGGCGGCCCGGTACAACGGTCCGGCGGATGGTTCGGACCAGGGCACGGCGATCACGGTGGATGCGGCCGGTAATGTGCTTGTCGCCGGATACAGCGTCCATCCAGGTTCGCACGCGGATTTTGTCACCCTCAAATACAGTCCGGCCGGACAGGTGATGTGGACGGCTCTGTATAACGGCGCGTCGGACTCTTCGGATCATGCCCGGACCGTCGCGGTGGATGCTGGGGGCTCGGTTTATGTGGCGGGCGAGAGCTGGGCCGCCGGATCGGGCAATGACCTGGTGATCGTCAAGTACAGCGCGGCCGGACAGTATCTGTGGGAAAGCCGGCATGGCAATCCCGCCAATACAACGGACAAGCTGATCGATCTGGAACTGGATCCGGACGGCAATCCGGTCTTGGCCGGCTATGGAAATAACCGGTTTACCGCCCTGAAACTCAATCCGGAAGGCGGTATTTTATGGGATTGGACCTCTGATTTCGAGGGTTCTCTTGCCGGCATGCAACTGGACCGGGAAGGGAATCTTTATCTGACCGGCAGCGCTTTTATCAAGACGGATCACGGAGATTATGCCCTGGTGAAACTGGATTCCGCGGGCCGTTTTCTGTGGCAGGTCTTTTCAGAACGCCCTTCGGAAGATGTTTTTGTATCCGCATGGGCCGTCACTCTGGATGAAAGCGGAGACGTCTACGTTGCCGGAAACATGGCCCGGATCGACAGCCCGTTTGACAGCGATTTTCTGACCGCGCGATATTCCCCTGCCGGTGAACTGGATTGGATCGTTCAGACGGATGCCGGCCAAAATTCGGTTCAGCCGAAAGCGATTGCGGTGGATCAGGATCAGCGGGTTTATGTCGCGGGCTGGGCTCAGACGGAATACCCGCCGTTGGTCCTGATGGTCCAGCAGTACCTGCAGACCCCCTCCGGAGTCGATGGATCCGGAAATCCGCCCGGTTTCGACTTTTCCCTGAGCCCGGCTTATCCCAATCCCTTCAACCCGGCCACAGCCATCTCCTTCACTCTGCCATCGACCCAGCCGGTTTCGCTGAAGATATACGATCTGCTGGGCCGCGAGGTCTCGACGTTGTTTTCAGGGAAGCTGGAGGTTGGAAAGCATGTGATGCGGTGGCAGGCGGACGCGATGGCCGCGGGCATCTATTTCTGCAGCCTCCGGGCCGGAACCTGGCAGCGCACGCAGAAACTGATATTGATGAAATAATACGGATACGGATAAAATGATCGCCCGGGGATTTCTATTCCCGGGCGTTTTTTTGGGCGAATTTCTCCGATCGGTCCAGGGCTCCGGCCTGAAGAGTTGTCATTGCGGGCCCCGCTCTGTGGGGCGAAGCAATCTCGACTCATGCGCTCACCCCCCCCGGAAACTCCTTCCCGTCAATCCACCGCGCGATTTTCGTGTCCTTGCCGATGATCTCGTTTTTCAATATTATTTCACTTATCATACTATCTTATTAAAAGAATCTTTTCATTAAACTGTAAATGCTCTGCTCTCAGTCGTATCAGATAGATTCCACTCGGCATATCCTTCGCATTCCAGATAATTGCATGATCCCCGGATGAAACGTCCCTTTCCATAATCCTATCGATCTGTCTTCCTGCAGAGTTTATGACATCAATCGATACAAAGGTTTTTAATGGGACATGAAACGATATCGTGGTCATGCAATTAAATGGATTCGGAAAAGCCTGCAACACAATATTTCCCGATGACACCTTAATTTTATCATCGGAAACAGCCGATAATACATCTGATACCGAGCGTCTCCAGACCGGCCCATTCATGATTCCAGCAAACAGATACCCTCCGTGTACCGCCAAAGACCTTACCTGTTCCAGCGACGCCGTGAAGCTGATTGGCTGCCAATTCCTCCCATTATCATATGACATATATACACCCCAATGAGTCGTAGCGGCGAAAAGATACTGGCCATGGGAAGCCAAGAGCGTTACATCATCCAAGCCCGGAGTAACGTGTTCCCATGAATTCCCATTATTACCGGATAAAAACAAACCATCATCAGTCAATGCGACAATATTCGAACCGGCCACGACCATATCGCGAACAGTGATATTGTTCAGTCCGGCGCTGACTTTAACCCAGCTCTTATCGCTATTATTCTGAACGAAAATTCCATCCGCAGTTCCGGCAAATAATTTATCACCTTGAACAACAAGGCTGCTAACCGTCTTGCTTGTTAAAAAGGCTGTGGTTTCAACCCATCTTTTGCCGCTTTTAATGAACATAAATACGCCATTTTGTGTGGCGGCAAAGAGATTGACTCCATTCACCGCTAGATCATTTATTATCATTGATTCATCCGACAGACCGGTATTGATGGGTTCCCACTGTTCACCATTGTCGTTTGACATAAACAAACCATCCGGTGACGTTCCTGCGTAAAGGACGTCATTTTGGACAGCTAGAGATCGAACATTCATACACGTCAAGCCGGAGTTAGACTGAATCCAGTTCAAACTCTCATTTTCGATTTTAAATATGCCGTTGCTTTCCGACCCCGCATAAAGATACCGTTGGTCAGCAGCAAATGCGATGACCGATACACCCGAAGCGCCGGATGTGAAGTTTTTCCATTCCTTCTGATCATTGTCGAATCGAAAAACGCCGCCATATTCCGTCCCCGTAAATAATTCCGATCCGTTCGTTAAAATTGATAGAATATTCATGTCTGTCAATCCTTCATTCATCGCATTCCACGTCATACCATCATCTTCAGAAAAAATGACGCCGCCCGATTCAGTCCCTGCATAAATTCTTTCATTGCTTACGGCAAAACAATTAACCCAATTGTCATTGTAAGCATTGTTTATCGCAGTCCAGGATCCGTCCGTGCAGTTATAAACAAATCCCAAGGATCCCGCAATCAAACAGGATCCATGTTCGAGAAGCGCAGAAACATTATTGGGGCCTCCAATACTGGTCCAACTTTCCGTGCTTTGATCGAATTTAAAAACACCTTGTCTGGTTCCCGCATAGATGGTGCCCCCAACTTCCGCTAGAGACATGACAGAAGTTTCCGTAAGCCCTGAGTTTCTCTGTTCCCAATCTTCGCCATTATCCTTGG
Source organism: uncultured bacterium (assembly GCA_964577095.1). GTDB lineage: Bacteria > Zhuqueibacterota > QNDG01 > QNDG01 > DTFT01 > JAFGAX01. Next base: position 29,448 of record CAZNXX010000019.1, read on the forward strand.
AAATGAATACGCCATCTAAATCAAGCCCGGCAAACAGATTGCCATTGTATTTTATCATGGCCCTGACCGTACTATTCATATTTCCAGAATTGACCGTAATCCAATTTTCCCCAAAATCATCCGAATAGAATAGTCCAGAAGGCCATGTCCCGGCAAAAAGCCGCCCCTCGATATTCCTTAGAAATGAAACAAACCAGAATGAACTTGGCCATGAGGTGTTATTCCAACGTTCACTATTTTGAGAAACGAATACCCCGCCTCGGAATGCACCAAAATAGAGATGATTGACATCTGCAGTGATCCCGGTGACACGATAAACTGCGTACGGTCCGTTTGTTTCAATCCATTGCGAATGGGAATTTTTAACGTTCTGGAAGATTAGGGTGATAATTAAAACGATCGATTTAAAACCAACAGTATTACGCATAACCGATTGCTCCTTGCTCTTTTGGGCCCGCTTACAGTCACAGCTCTAACAATCATCTTGGAGCACCGCCCCAGGGCGCAAAAGCACGCCGGGAATAGAACCCCAGCGTGATTAGGTTCCCGCGTTTCTTCCTATGCTTTCCTCTTTCCTTCTGCGTTAGTTCTTCCTTTCTGTATCTCTGCGAACTTTCTTCCACTCTGAACTTTATGGTTTTGCATATAAGCCCATACGGGAGCGGCTTACACAGTTCGACTTTGATCGTTTTCTTTTAGGTTTCATGTCCTTCTCTTATTCTTGAATTTCCGGACACCGCTTGACGTGGGGAAAAAACCGATGTGCCTTGAAAACGCGGCAAAGTGAACGATGTTCTCGCCCCGCTTGAATGTGGGAATCCCGTAAGACATCGTCTCATCTGCCCCCAGAGCGGCCTTCTGTATCGTTATCCGGATCTTTTGAAGGATCTCCCAGATATCTTCGGGAAAGGCGCGGATATATTCATCGATATTGGTTGGGGTTTTAAGATTCATTATATTCCCCTTCAAGCCAACCGGAAAAGATCATGTCATTGCGAGCCCCGCTCTGCGGGGCGAAGCAATCTCGGCTCGCGCGTTCACCCTCCCGGAAATTCCTTCCCGTCCATCCATCGCGC
>CAZNXX010000020.1:0-30136 GCA_964577095.1 uncultured bacterium
ACTTCCATGCTGGTGTCGGTGCTCTTGGCCTCCTCGACCGTGATCACGCCGTCCTTGCCGACCTTCTCCATCGCGTCGGCGATGAGACTGCCGATGGTGCCGTCGTTGTTCGCGGAGATCGTGGCCACCTGGGCGATTTCCTTGCGGTCGGTCACGTTCTTGCTCATCTTCTTCAGCTCGGCGACCACCGCCTTGACCGCCTCGTCGATGCCGCGCTTCAGCTCCATGGGATTGGCGCCGGCCGTCACGTTGCGCATGCCTTCGCTGAAAATGACCTGGGCCAGGACCGTCGCGGTCGTGGTGCCGTCGCCGGCCACGTCGCTGGTCTTGGAGGCCACTTCCTTCACCATCTGGGCGCCCATGTTCTCATAGGGATTTTCGAGCTCGATTTCCTTCGCGACGGTCACGCCGTCCTTGGTGATGGTCTGGGCGCCGAACTTCTTCTCGATCACCACATTCCGTCCCTTGGGTCCGAGCGTCACCTTCACCGCGCTGGCAAGCTTGTCCACGCCCTTCTTCAGGGCCTGCCGTGCGTCGGATCCGTATTCGATCATCTTGGCCATTGTCGATGTTCCTCCTTAAATGGATGAAATGCCGGAAACGCGCCGGACGGTCAGACCACCGCCAGAATGTCGCTCTCCCGGATGATCAGGTATTCCTCGTTGTCGATCGTCACTTCCGTGCCGGAATACTTGCCGTACAGCACCGTGTCCTTGACCTTCACGGTCATGGGAACGAGCTTGCCGTCGTCGGAAATGCGGCCCGGGCCCACGGCCATGACTTCGCCCTTCTGCGGCTTTTCCTTGGCTGTGTCCGGGATGATGATTCCGCCCTGGACCTTTTCATCGGGCTCTGCGGCTTTGATCACGACCCGATCGGCCAACGGTTTAATCTTCATGGATTCCTCCTTGATGCTGGTGTGAGGGACCTGTAACTGTCCGCGGACTGGCAAACCGAAACGCGGACTGCTAACAAAAACCTGTATAATATACTTATTTTTTTGGAAATGTCAAGAGGAAAATATTTTATTGGTAATAATAAGGAGGGCTGACGGTTATGTCGTGTTTTAACATATACTTAACAAAGACAAATCCAATCGATCAGAAATTTACCGGATCAATATCATTTTTCTGGTTTTATGGGTTCCTGCCGCATCAAGCCGGCAGAAATAGACTCCTGAGGGGTGATCCTCCGCGTTCCAGACAAGCGAATATCGGCCGGCCCGGTATTTCCCTTCAGCCAGCGTCTCGATCCTTCGGCCCGCGACGTCCACCACGGAGACCCGGATGAAGGACGCGGCCGGAAGCGCAAATCGGATCTTAGTCGAGGCATTGAACGGGTTCGGATAATTGCTCTCCAGGATGAAATCGACCGGGCCTGTTCCCTGCGATGACGCGACATCCGCGCTCCAGTCATCCGCCCCCGGGGATCCCCCGGCAACCTTCGATACCGCCCAGTATTCAGGCAGGCCTGGATCACCCGATGCGGTCGAATCCGCGGGAACCAGAGAATGCCCCATACCGTCCGCTTCTACGGGCCAGGGGCTCTTGTCGTTGTATCGGACGTCGATCACCGTGTCTCCGGACGCGTCCACGAGCGCGATCCGCTCGCCTCCGTTGTCCAGCTGGCCCGTGTACTCGCCCGAAGGCCCGAACCCGTAACGGCTCCGGAACACGGCCGCGTTCGACGCCACGACCCAGAATGCGCCCGGCGCCAGCACCGCGCCCGCGGGGAACGCGTAATCCACGCCCCGAACCCAGGCCGCGCCCGTCAGCGTGACCGGCGACGACCCCGTGTTCTTCAACTCCAGGAACTCGAACTCCCGGTCGTCCACGTCCCCCTCGGCCAGCGGGTGGTAGTGGATCTCCGTCAGCGCCAGGCCCGTGATCCCCTCGCCCGCGTTCACCGCCAGCTCGTGCACCGCGCTCCACTCCGTACCGTCCAGTACCCGGGCCTTCAGCACGCAGTTCCCCGGAACCGTCACGGTCGCGTCGTCGCCTCCGTTCACGGCCGCGGGGTTCACGGCCCCGCCGATCAGACGGGGGTCCGACCCGTCCAGCGTGTAAAGGATGGCTCCCTTTCCGCCGGCGTTCACGTTCCGAAGACGGATCGAGGATCCGGACGGCAGGCTCGCGCCGTCGTCCAGGAGATCCGATCCGGAATGGCTGTACCCCGGCGGGTCGACGGCCGGATACAGGCTGTCCTTTCGGATCTGGCCCAGCACCACCTCGGTGCGATCGGAGAAAAACGTATTCAGAACCCAGTCGACCGCAGGACGCCAGTCGTCGTCCTTCGTCCTGGCCGGGTGCACCTTGGCGTCGCCCCAGCGCGCCGATTCCGCGATGACCGCGGTTTCAATGGCCGCGGCGCGGGCCGCGAAACGGGCGCGGGACGCGTCGCGTGTCAGCGCGCCATGGTTGAAAAAATGCCTGTAGGCCCGGTCCGCGAAGAGCAGGCGGTACTCGGCGTTCTCCGAGAGGCGCTGGTGCAGCCACTGGGGGTTGAACGTATCCCGGCTGCCCCCCGGATACGGACCGGTGCGGTCGTATCCGGTGTCGGAGTGCTCGCTGTACCGCGGGTCCATCAGCGTGTGCTCGGCGTCGTGACAATAGTAGGTGAAGCCGGTCCGGCCGATCCGGTTGTAAACCGCGTAGAAGTTGTTCGGGCTGGAGTTCCCGCCCCATGCCGAAACCGGCGCGTCGAAATTGCCGGCGTAGAAGATGACGAGCATGTAGTCGATGAGATTGACCGGATCCACATAAACCGGATAGGACCAGTTGAGGGATCCGTCCGCGTTCCGGCCCAAGGCCTTGAAATAGAGGGAATTGGTCTTGAAACCCGCCACGGTCAGGGCCCACAGCTTTTGAAAGGCCTCGACCGTCCCGTCCGTAGCCTCGTAGGCCAGCCCGATGTCGCGGCCGACCTTGATCACGTCGTAATCGTCCTTGTCCCCGCCGAAATAAGTCTCGGCGTAAGAGGCTTCGGAGCGCTCCTGCGTCTCGTACAGGCCCCAGTACATGCCGTTGAGGAAAAGATGGTAGGGCCGGCTCCGGGTGTACGGCTGGCCCATGTCGCGCTGGCAGTCGCGAGAGAACACGTCGCGGATAAAGGTGCAGATGTGCCCGGAGGACGTTTTAAAGCTCCACGCGTAATTCTGGGATGTCCGGAGATCGATGCCGTCGAAGGACGACGCGCCCTCGCCCTGGAACAGAGGATAGTCGAGCTTGCCTTCTCCGTACTCCTTCCGGAAGAAGAAGCGGAAAGCGAGTTTCAACTGCTGGTCCGTGCCCGACGCCTGGCGGCTCCACCCGCCGCGGATGCGGAGGCCGCCGTTGATCTGGAATCCTTCCTCTCTCCCCCTGGGATCGAAGAGCTCGATGGACGCGGCCCGCTCCCACTCGTCTCCGTGGCCGGTGGGATTGACGTAAATGCCCGAGTCCGGGTGAAAGAGGCTGTTCGGGTCCGTCGCCACCGAAATGACGGGAATGGACCGGAGCGCGTCGTCGATCAGGTCCCGGTAACGGGAGTCGTTGACCACGTCCGGATCCATGTTGTAGTCGAAACGCCGGTCGTTCACGGGGTAGAAAGGCCAGTCGCCCCGCGGGTCGGCCTGGGTCTTGACCTTCTCCGGGAAGATGTAGGTCTGGCCGCCGGTCTGCGTGATCGGTGTTCCGCCGGAGGACGCCGCGAACGCCCGGACCACGACCGCGGGCGTGAGCCCCCGTCCGTCCGTGGAAGCCGGGTCCACCCGTATGACGGCGGGCGAAGCCTGTTCACGCGCCGCTGGACTGGTCCGCGGGTCGGAGCCGTCGAGGGTGTACCGGATGACCGCGTCCGGGGAGTCGCTGAACACCGTGAGATCGAAGGGCGCGTCGACAAAACCGCGCGGCGCGGAGAAGGACGGGCCGGCCGGCAGGGACGCCAGGGGAGCCGGTTCCCCGCAGGGAAGCCGCTGGGCGGCGGCCGCCAGGGCCGCCACGAGAAAAGCCTTGACCGTGAATGATTTCAAGGATGGTCCTTCTTTCCTGAAAAAAGCCCCGGAGCTCACCGGCTCCGCGAACGGCACTGAAACCGAATCGCTGACGAATCCCGGCCGGCACTCGCGTGCCCGGAGCGTCATTTGACGAGAAGCATTCTCCGCGCCCGCACCTCGTCCCCGAATTCCAGAACGCACAGGTAAACGCCCGCGGACAGCCCGGACGCGTCCCAGCGGACGCTGTGCGGCCCGGCCGCGTAATGCCCGGACGCGAGCACCGCAGCCTGCCGGCCCAGCACGTCCGTCACGCGCATCCGGACGAATCCTGATTTCGGAAGGGTGAACCGGATTAAAGTGCCGGGGTTGAATGGGTTCGGGAAATTCTGGCTCAGCGAAAAAGACCCGGGGACAGCGGGGTTGGTCCCGTTGATCCCGCTGGCCGCGTCGTCCGCGCCCGGCGATCCGTGAACCCGGCTGGAGGCTGTCCAGTATTCCGGCAGGGACGGGTCGCCTGTTGCGGACAGGCTTCTGGGAACCAGGGACTGGCCCGTGCTGTCCGGTTCGACCGGCCAGGGGCTCTTGTCGTTGTACCGGACGTCGATCACCGTGTCCGCCGCAGCGTCCACGAGCGCGATCCGCTCGCCCCCGTTGTCCAGCTGGCCCGTGTATTCCCCGGAAGGCTCGAACCCGTAACGGCTCCGGAACACGGCCGCGTTCGACGCCACGACCCAGAATGCGCCCGGCGCCAGCACCGCGCCCGCGGGGAACGCGTAATCCACGCCCCGAACCCAGGCCGCGCCGGTCAGCGTGATCGGCGAAGACCCCGTGTTCTTCAGCTCCAGGAATTCGAACTCCCGGTCGTCCACCGTCCCTTCGCCCAGCGGATGGTATTGAATTTCCGTCAGGGCCAGGCCCGATATCCCCTCCCCCGCGTTCACCGCCAGCTCGTGCAACGCGCTCCACACCGTCCCGTTCAGCACCCGGGCCTTCAGCACGCAGTTCCCCGATACCGTCGCGGCCGCGTCATCTCCCCCGTTCACTGCGGAAGGATTGGGCGCCCCTCCGATCTGCCGGGGATCCGACCCGTCCAGCGTGTAATAGATGATCCCCTTCCCTGCCGCGTTTGCGTTCAACAGCCGTATGGCCGAGCCCGCGGCCATTGAAATGCCGTCGTCCAGAATGTCGGCGGATCCGTTCCGGAAAACCGGCGGGTCGATGTCCGGGTACAGATCGTCGTCCATCAACTGACCGAGCACGATGTCCGTCCGGTCCGGAATAAATTCGTCCAGCACCCAGTTCACGGCAGGGAGCCAATCGTCGTCGCGCGTGCGCTGGCCCCAAGACCCCATCTTGGCGTCGCCCCAACGCGCCGACTCCCCGATGACCGCCTGGTCGATTTCAGCGGCCCGGGCGGCCAGCCGCTCACGGCACTTTTCCGCGGTGAGCGCGCCGTGATTGAAGAAATGGCGGTAGACCCGGTCCGCGAACTGCATGCGGTACTCGGCGTTCTCGGACAGCCTCTGGTGCAGCCACTGGGGATTGAATCTTTCCATCTGTTCGCCGGCCGGATACGGACCGGTGCGGTCGTACCCGTAGTCGCTGTTCTCGCTGTAACGCGGGTCCATGATGGAATGCTCCGCGTCATGCGCGAAAAACTTGAAGCCGGACCGTCCGATCCGGTTGTAGATGCCGTAAAAATTATTGGGACTCATGTTGCCTTGAAAAGCGGTCACAGGCGCGTCAAAATTGCCGGTGTAGTAAATAACGAGCAGGTAATCGGCAAGATTGACCGGATCCACGTAAACCGGCCAGGACCAGTTCTCCGAACCGTCCGGGTTTTTGCCCAGTACGCGGAAATACGCCGCGTCGGACTCAAATCCCGCCGAGGCCCTGGCCCAGAGATCGTTGTACGCGTCGAGACTGCCGTCCGTGGCCTCGATGGTATACGAGCCGTCCTCGACATTCACCTTAACTACATCGTAATCGTCCTTGCCCCCGCCGAAATAGGACTCGGCGTACGATGCCTCGGGCCTCTCCTGGGTCTGGTACAGGCCCCAGTACATGCCGTTCAGATACAGGTGATAGGCCCGGCTCCGCGTGTACGCCTGCCCCATGTCCCTCTGCGTGTCGCGCGAAAAAACGTCGCGGATGAAGGTGCACGCGGTCGAATTCTGATAGCTCCAGGCGTAGTTCTGGCTGCACCGCAGGTCCACGGCGTCGAAGGAAGACGTCCCCTCGTCCTGAAAGAGGGGATAGTTCAGCTTGCCCTTCCCGTATTCTTTTTTAAAGAAAAACCGGAACGCGTGCTTGAGCTGGCCGCTCCAGCCGGTGGGGATCCGGCTGTATCCGCCGCGGATCCGGAGCCCCGCGTTGACCTGAAAACCCTCCTCCATCCCCCGGGGATCGAAAAGTTCGATCGAAGCCGGCCTTTCCCATTCTTCGCCCCGGCCCCTGGGGTTGACGTAGATTCCCCGTTCAGGACCGAAGAGATTGTCCAGTTCGGTGTTGATGCACACCACGGGGATCGCCTTGAGCGCGGGGATGATCCTGTCGCGGTACCGGCTGTCGTTGACCACGTCCGGATCCATGTCGTAGTCGAGCAGTTTGTCATTGACCTGGTCCGTCGGCCAGTCACCCCCCGGATGCGTCTGCGTCTTCACCTCGTTTTCAAAAACATAGGTCTGACAGCCCGTCCGGGTGACCGGCATGCCGCCCACCGCCGCGTACGCCCGCACCACCACAGCGGGCGTGCGGCCCCTGCCGTCCGTGGAGGCCGGGTTGACGCGGATGACCGCGGGAGACGCCTTCTGCCGGACCGTGGCGCTGAATCGCGGATCCGAGCCGTCCAGAGTGTACCGGATGACGGCTCCGGCTGAATCACTGGACACGGTCAGGTCGAACGGGGCATTGTAGAAGCCGTGCGGCGCGGAAAAAACCGGCGAGGCCGGAAGGGACTCTTCCTCGATCTCGACGGACACGGTGTCCGACGCGGCCGTGTCGCCCGTGTTGTCCGTCGCGACCGCGATGAACGCGACCTCCGCGGCGCCGAGAGGCGTCCACGTCCACTCCCAGGGCGCGGAGGTGAGGCTGCCGAGGGAAACGCCGTTGCCGAACAGCTCAACCCTGGCCACACTGCCGTCCGGATCGGACGCGTCGACACGGAATGCGACCGATGTGCCGACATCGAACGCATCCCCGTCGTGCGGCCACACGATGGAAACCCGGGGCGGCACGGAGACGCTCTCCTTGACGAACTGGAAATAATTGATGTTGAAATTGGGAGATGTCATTTCGACCCGCATGACCTGCTGACCCGCGCCGAGGGACACGCCCGGTATGTCCACCCAGGTCCATGTCTGCCAGCCGCCGGTCGTGGGAGCCGGCCGGATGCCGCTGACGTCCAGTCCCCCGATCCGGATGCGGAATCCGCCGGGATCGCCCTGCGCCGCCGTTCGGACGCGTATCGTGTAGGTTCCCGCCATGGCTGCGGAAAGCGTGTATTCCATCCACTCGTCTAACTGCAGGTAGCCGACATTAAATCCGCCCTCTTCGCAGGCCTCGATGTCCACGCCCTCTGCCGGCCTGTATTGGCCGCCCTGGTTGGCTTCTTCCGTGTCGTGATAGGCAACGCCCTCGCCGCCGGTATCGTAATCCTCGGCCTGAATGACGCCCGGCACAGGCCGGGCCGTTCCGCCGTAGGGCGCCTGCTGGGCTGCAGCCGTGAAAGCCGCGGCAAAAAAAACCGCTGTGAGGAGTCGTTTCATGCACTTTCCTTTCCAGATGAAAATCCGGCTGTATCGTTCTCCGGGTCAGCCGGGGGAACGCCGGATTCGGACTGCCCGAGTCGGATAGCGCCGTGCAAGTGACGTCATTTGACCAGCAGCATTCTCCGCGCCCGAACCGCGTCCCCGAATTCCAGCACGCACAGGTAGACACCCGCGGACAGCCCGGACGCGTCCCATCGAACGCTGTGCGGCCCTGCCGCATAGTGCCCGGTCGCGAGCACGGCCGCGTGCCGGCCGATTACATCCGTCACCCGCATCCGTACGAATCCGGCCTTCGGAAGCGTGAACCGGATCAAAGTGCCGGGGTTGAAGGGATTGGGAAAATTTGATTCCAGGGAAAAATCAGCAGGAACGGATACGGCCTGAGACCCGGCATCCGCGGTCCAGTCATCCGCTCCCGGGGACCCCCCGGCATATTTCGAAATGGTCCAGTATTCATGGAAGGCCGGATCACCGGATGCAGATGGATTCTCGGGAACCAGAGAATGCCTCATTGTGTCCGCTTCCACCGGCCAGGGGCTCTTGTCATTGTACCGCACATTGATCACCGTGTCACCCGCAGCGTCCGCGAGCGCGATCCGCTCGCCTCCGTTGTCCAGCTGGCCCGTGTATTCCCCGGAAGGCTCGAACCCGTAACGGCTCCGGAACACGGCCGCGTTCGACGCCACGACCCAGAATGCGCCCGGCGCCAGCACCGCGCCCGCGGGGAACGCGTAATCCACGCCCCGAACCCAGGCCGCGCCGGTCAGCGTGATCGGCGAGGACCCCGTGTTCTTCAGCTCCAGGAACTCGAACTCCCGGTCGTCCAGTTCCCCCTCTCCCAGCGGATGGTAGTGGATCTCCGTCAGGGCGAGTCCGGATATCCCCTCGCCCGCGTTCACCGCCAGCTCGTGCACCGCGCTCCACACCGTACCGTCCAGCACCCGGGCCTTCAGTACGCAGTTCCCCGGAACCGTCACGGTTACGTCATCCCCTCCGCCGGTGGCGGCCGGATTAACAGCCCCGCCGATGAGCCGGGGGTCGGATCCGTCCAGCGTGTAGTAGATGATTCCTTTTTCGCCCGCGTTCACATTCCGAAGACGAATCGCGGAGCCGGACGGCAGGCTGACGCCGTCGTCCAAAATATCCGATCCCGCACTACTGAAAACCGGAGGGTCAATGGACGGGTACAGTCCGTCGTCCATAAGCTGGCCGATCACAATGTCGCCGCGGCCCGGAAAGAACTCGTCCAGCACCCAGTTCACGGCCGGAAGCCAGTCGTCGTCGCGCGTGCGCACGCCCCCACCCCACATCTTGGCATCGCCCCAGCGCGCAGACTCACCGATGACCGCCTGGTCGATTTCAGCGGCACGCGCCGCCAGCCGCTCACGGCACTTTTCCGCGGTAAGCGCGCCGTGGTTGAAGAAATGGCGGTAGACCCGGTCCGCGAACTGCAGGCGGTACTCGGCGTTCTCGGACAGCCTCTGGTGCAGCCACTGCGGGTTGAATCTTTCCATTTCTTCGCTGGACGGGTACGGCCCCGTGCGGTCGTACCCGTAATCCTCCGGATTGGCGCCGTACCGTGGATCCATGATGGAATGCTCCGCGTCGTGCGCGAAAAACAGAAATCCGGACCGCCCAATCCGGTTGTAAATGCCGTAGAAATTATTGGGCCACGTATTGGCAGTCCAACTGTGCATCGGGCCATCAAAATTGCCGGTGTAGTAAATGATGAGCAGGTAATCAGCGAGATTGACCGGATCCACGGTTACCGGCCAGGACCAGTTCTCCGAACCGTCCGGATTTTTCCCCAGCACGCGGAAATACGCTGCATTCGTTCCGAATCCCTCGACCGCCCTGGACCAGAGCTCGTTGTACGCGTCGAGATTACCGTCCGTCGCCTTGATGGTGAACCAGGAATCCTCGATAGTCACCTTGACCACGTCGTAATCATCCTGGCCCCCGCCGAAATAGGACTCCGCGTACGAGGCCTCGGACCTTTCCTGAGTCTGGTACAGGCCCCAGTACATGCCGTTGAGGTACAGGTGATAAGCCCGGCTTCGTGTGTAGGGCTGTCCCATGTCCCTCTGCGTGTCCCGCGAGAACACGTCGCGGATGAAAATGCAGGCCGTCGAATTATCGTAGCTCCAGGAGTAGTTCTGCGCGCACCGCAGATCCACGCAGTCAAAAGAGGACACTCCTTCTTCCTGGAACAAGGGATAGTTCAGCTTGCCTTTGCCGTATTGCTTCCTGAAAAACAGCCGGAATGCGTGCTTGAACTGGCCGCTGGTTCCGATGGGCCGTCGGCTCCATCCGCCCCGGAGCCGGAGCCCCGCGTTCATCTGAAAGCCCTCCTCACGCCCCCGAGGGTCGAAGAGCTCGACCGAAGCCTTTCGCTCCCAGTCCGTGCCATACCTCATCGGATTTACATAGATCCCGCTGTCCGGGCCGAAGAGATTGTCCAGATCCGTGTTGATGCACACGGTCGGAATGGACTTGAGCGCCGGGATGAGCTTATCGCGGTACCGGCTGTCGTTCACCACTTCCGGGTCCATGTCGTAGTCGAGTATTTTATCATTGACCTGGTCCTTCGGCCAGTCCCCCCCCGGATGCGTCTGCGTCTTTACCGCTTCCTCGAAAACATAGGTCTGACACCCCGACTGGGTGACCGGCATGCCGCCCACCGCCGCGTACGCCCGCACCACGAACGCGGGCGTACGGCCCCGTCCGTCCTCCGACGCCGGATCAACCCGGATGACCGCCGGAGACGCTTTCTGGCGGACCGTGGGACTGGTCCGCGGGTCGGAGCCGTCCAAAGTGTACAGGATAACAGCCCCGGCTGAATCGCTGGACACAGTCAGGTCGAACGGGGACGTGAAAAAGCCGTGGGCAATGGAATAGGCCGGAGAAGCCGGCAGGGCCGTTCCGTCGTTTGGCTCCTCCTGGGCCGTCAGCATGCCTGCTTGCAGAAGCGTGAACACCAGGATGACCGGAATGGTTTTTTTCATGACGGAATCACCCTTCGGATTTCAAATCGGCATGAGATTTAACGGAGGGACGGTCCTTCAGGCGGGAATGCGGAAAATACCGGCATCCCTGCGGAGCGGAAGGGTCACTTGCGCGGCGGCACGCCCCAGTGGAGTTTCCTGCGAAGCAGGTCGAAAAAATCGTGATCCCCGAACGTGAGCCAGTGCACGGGTTCCGGGGCGCGCCGGATCACGATGAGGGTATCGTTCGGCACGTCCATGTGGATCTGCCCGTCGATCGAAAGTTTCGCCGGGGATTCGACGCGGAGCCGCACAATCGAGGAGCCCTCCAGAACCGTGGGCCGGCCGGAGAGCGAATGCGGGCAGATGGGGGACAGAAGGATGGATTCCAGCGTCGGCACGACAATGGGGCCCGAGGCAGAGAGGGAATAGGCGGTCGATCCCGTGGGCGTGGCGGCGATGAGTCCGTCTGCGCGTATCGTGTGGAAAGGCCGGCCGTCGACCTCGACCTGGATGCGGATGATGCGGGGGCTTCCGCCGCGGTCGATGACGACATCATTCAGGGCCCGGAAGACGCGTCCGGGCGTCTTCACCCTTTCGTCTCCGGTCTCCGTTTCGAGCGCCATGCGCTTTTCGATGCGGTACCCGCCGGACAGGACCGCTTCCATTCTCGGCAGGAGCTCCTCGGCCGGCACTTCGGCGAGGAAACCCAGGCTCCCGAGGTTCACGCCGAACAGGGGCTTCTCCGCGGGCCCGATCAGCCGCGCGGCATTGAGCATGGTGCCGTCGCCGCCCATGGCCACCACCAGGTCGCAGGCTTCCCCGAAAGACGCCTCCGGAACGGCGAACGCGTTCGGGCCGGCCGGCCGGAGCAGGTGGAACTGCTCTTCGGTGAGAGCCGCCCGTATACCCCGGCTGTCCAGCCAGGACAAAAAGGGATTCAGTACCGAGCCCAGCCGCGCCTTGCGCGGGTTGGCGAATATCCCAACCGTCTTCAGAATCACGGCCGCACCGCCTTCCGTATCGCCGCGGCCACGGATTCGGGGTCCAGACCGGTCTGGAGGAACAGGTCCTTCAGGCTTCCGTGCGGGACGAACCGGTCGGGCAGGGCGATTCGACGGACGCGGACGTCCGGCAAATTCATTTCGGACAGGGCCTCGGATACGCCGCTCCCGAATCCGCCGACCCCGGTGTTGTTCTCCAGGGTGAACAGCGCGGGAACGGACCGGGCCGCCTCCTTCAGCGCCTGACGGTCGACCGGTTTGACGAACCGGCTGTTGACGACGCGCAGAGACAGCCCTTCCCGCTCCAGGATGCGGGCCGCCTCGAGGCCGACCTGAACCATGTCGCCGACCGCGAACACGGCCGCGTCGCGGCCCTCGCGGACCGTCTCGGACCGGCCGATCGGGATCTCCGTGAATCCGGATTTCTCGGGAAGGCCGAGCGTCTCGGAGCGCGGATAGCGCACGGCGACCGGACCCGGGTGCCGCACCGCGGTGTGGAGCATGTCGCGGAATTCGTTCTCGTCCTTCGGCGCCATGATCACGAGGTTGGGGATCATCCGCAGAAAGGTCAGGTCGAAGCATCCGTGGTGGGTGGGCCCGTCCTCGCCGACCAGCCCGCCCCGGTCCACGGCGAACACGACCGGCAGATTCTGAAGCGCCACGTCGTGGATGATGGAATCGATCGCGCGCTGGAGAAAAGTCGAATAGATCGCCACGACCGGCCGAAGGCCCTGCCGGGCCAGGCCCGCCGCGAAGGTCACCGCGTGCTGTTCGGCGATGCCGACGTCGAAGAACCGGGAGGGAAAGCGCACGGCGAATTCGCAGAGCCCGGTTCCGTTGGCCATGGCCGCGGTGATGGCCGCGATGGACGGATCCGACTCGGCGAGACGGATGAGCGTCTCCCCGAACACGTCCGTGTAGGAGGGGTTGCTGCGGGGAGGGGTTTTCCCCGTGTCGAGGCAGAACGAGGAAATGCCGTGGAACCGCGTGGCGTCCTCCTCCGCGTACCTGTACCCCTTCCCCTTGGTCGTCATCACGTGCAGCAGGATGGGGCCGTGGAGCTTGCGGATCTCCCTCAGGATCCAGAGCAGTTCCGGCAGGTCGTGCCCGTGCACCGGGCCGAAATAGCGGAAGCCCATGCGCTCGAACAGTCCGCTGGGCACGAGCAGTGCCTTGATCACCTCGTCGAGCTTTCGCACGGCGCGGCGCAGAAAGCCGAACCGGTGGGTCGCGTGCCACAGGACGGTCTTGGCGCGGTTGTAGGCCGGCGCGGCGATGAGCTTGTTCAGGTACCGGGACAGGGCGCCGACATTGGGCGCGATGGACATGGTGTTGTCGTTGAGCACGACGATGAGGTCGCGCCTGGCCGCGCCCGCGTTGTTCAGCCCCTCGAACGCCAGCCCGCCAGTCATCGCGCCGTCTCCCACCACGGCGATCACGGAACGGGATTCGCTCTTCAGGTCGCGGGCCGCGGCAAGGCCGAGGGCGGCCGAGATGGCCGTCGAGGCGTGGCCGGCGCCGAAGGCGTCGTATTCGCTCTCCGCGATTTTGGGGAATCCGCTGATGCCGCCCGTCTGGCGGAGCGTGTGGAAGCGGTCCCTGCGGCCCGTGAGGATTTTGTGGACATAGGCCTGGTGCCCCACGTCCCAGACGATCTGGTCCTCGGGCGCGTCGAAAACCGTGTGCAGGGCGAGCGTCAGTTCGACCACGCCCAGATTCGGCGCCAGGTGGCCGCCGGTGCGGGAGACCGATTCAGTGATGAATTCGCGGAGCTCGTCCGCGAGCCTGCGCAGGTCCGCGATGTCCAGCGATTTGAGGTCCCGGGGGGACTGAATGGTGTCGAGGATGCGACTCATGCCTATTGGATCAGCTCGAGTTGGGGCGATCCGTCCTCTCCCTTCACCAGTTTCTTGAGCCGCAGTTCCGCGTCCTGGAGCCGGTCGGCGCAGATTTTGGCGAGGGCCATGCCCTCCTCATACGCCTGGAGGGATTCCTCGAGCGTCGCGTCGCCGCTTTCGAGCTTCTCGACGATGGCTTCCATGCGTTCGAAAGCCTGCTCGAACGTCATCGAAGCGGGGGTCTGGGATCGGGTCGGTTTCATGTTTCCATGGACTCCACTCGGCCGAGAACGGCTCCTTCCGAGAACCGGATGCGCACGGCCTCGGCGGGTTTGAGTTCCGACGCGGCCGTGACGATGCGTCCGTCCTTGAGCCGCGAGGTGATGCTGTAGCCGCGCCTGAGCACCGCCTCGGGGTCGAGGGCGGTCAGCCGGCCGGCCGCGGTTTCGAGCCTGGCGCGGCGTCCGCGGATCGCGTCCGCGGCCGCGGTCTCCAGCGAGCGCGCCGAGTCGTCCAGCCTCTGGCCGAGTTCGCGGATCCGCTCCCCCGGCACGCGGAGCCCCCAGCGGGACCGCAGGTTCGAAACCCGCTCGGCCCTCAGGCCGACGCCGTCCGAAACGAGCCGGTTCACCCGGCCCGCCAGGACGCGGATGCGCTCCTCCAGTTCCCGCCTGTCCTTCACCACCAGCTCGGCGGCGGCCGAAGGCGTCGGCGCCCTCAGGTCGGCCGCGAAATCGCAGATTGAAAAATCGGTCTCGTGCCCCACCGCGGAAACGACAGGAATCGCGGATCCGGCGACGGCGCGGGCCACCGCCTCTTCATTGAACGCCCAGAGGTCCTCGAGGGATCCGCCGCCCCGGCCGACGATGAGCACGTCGATTCCGCCGAGCGCGTTCAGCTCCCGCACGGCGGCGGCCACATCCTCGGCCGCGCCTTCCCCCTGCACGGCGGCCGGCCGGAGCACGACTTCCACCCAGGGCGCCCGCCGGCCGATGACGCTCAGCATGTCGCGGAGCGCGGCCCCGCTCTCGGAAGTGACGATGCCGATCCGCCTGGGGAATTCGGGGATCGGCTTCTTACGGTCCTCGTCGAACAGCCCCTCGCCGGCCAGCCTGCGCTTCAGCGCCTCGAACGCGGCCTGCAGGGCGCCGATGCCCAGGGGCCTCAGCCACAGGGTGTCGAGCTGGTATTTCCCCTGCCGCTCGTACACGGTGAGCGTGCCGAACGCCAGCACATGGTCGCCGTCCTTGGGCTGAAAAGCGAGGCCGCTTGCGCGGCCGCGCCAGAGCACGCAGGCGATCTGGGCTTCGGCGTCCTTGAGCGAAAAATAGAGATGGCCGGAAGTGTGCCTTTTGAAATTGGAGATCTCCCCCTCCACGGCGAGCGGGGCGAACCCCTCGTCGAGGGTGCGCTTGATTTCGCGCGTGATCTCCCGGACAGAATAAACCCTCCATTCGGAGGGTTTTGAGGCGGATTGGAAATCCTCTTCCGGACCGATGTCGATCATCGAATCTTCTTTTTATGTCGGTTCTTGCGCAGGCGCTTCTTGCGCTTGTGCGTGGCGATCTTGTGACGCTTGCGTTTACGGCCGCAGGGCAATGCTCATCCCTCCTTTCGGGAGATTATTCTTCTATAAAATAACGATCCAATTCGGTGAAGAGTTCGGTCTGGCTGGCGGGCACGCCGGATTCGGATTTCTCCCCGTCGCTGAGCCCGCGGGTGACGGCCGCCTTGATCTGTGGCGAGGGCTTGAAATCCGGGACGATCCGGTCGGGGATGTGCATGACCACCCCGGTCTTGGGATTGGCCACGACCTTCTTCCGCCGCCGCCTCAGGCAGAAGGTGCCGAATCCCCTCAGCTCGACGTGTTCGCCGCTCTGAAGGGCGAAGGTGATCATCGACAGAAAACCGTCCACCACCGCGGCCGTTTCCTTGCGGGTCAATCCCGTTCCCTTGGCGATGCGGTCGACGATGTCGGCTTTGGTCATGCGTCACCTCCCCGGTTTCGGGATGAGGCCGGCTGTCAGATTCAGGGCATCCGGTAGGCCAGGCGCGCCCCTCCCATGTGGCGCAGAACACCCTCCGTCTGCTGGAACAGCAGATCGATCAGCGTGACGCGCCTGGAACGCCAGCGGATCAGCTCCGGTTCGCCCTTGATTTTCCCCATTCGGCCCGCGATGCGGATGGCGTCGCGGTAGTCCCCGAGGGTGTCCACCAGTCCGATTTCAAAAGCCTGCCTGCCCGTGAACACGCGGCCGTCCGCGATGCCGAGCACGGCCTCCCGGTCGAGCCCCCGTTCGGCCGACACCACGTCCACGAACTGGCCGTAGGCGTCGTCGATCCATGACTGGAGATAGGCCTTGTCGGCCTCGGTCATCTCGCGGGTGGGCGATCCCGAATCCTTGAAACGGCCGCTCTTCAGCGTCTCGAACTTCACGCCGATCTTATCGAGCAGTTTCTCCGCGTTCATGAATTCCGCGATCACGCCGATGCTTCCCGTGGTGGTTCCGGGATTGGCCACAACCGTGTCCGCGCCGCAGGCGGCGTAATACCCGCCCGACGCGGCCACCGTGCCCATGGACACCACCACCGGCTTGCCGCCGTCGCGCACCCGCTTCGAGGCCTCGTATATTTCCTGCGAAGGCGCCACGTAACCGCCCGGGCTCTCGATGCGGAAGACGATGGCCTTGATGTTCTTCTGCTTGCCGAAGGTTTCGAACTGCTTGACGATGCGTTCGGAACTGTAAATCGGTCCCAGGAGTTCCACCACGCCGACGTTGCCGCCTCCTTCGGAAAAGCTGACAGTTTCGGAGGAGCGGTTTCCTGAAACCCGGGCCGCCATCCAGAGGATGGCAATGACAAAAGCGGCCGCGATGCAGAGACCGATGATCCAGTCCCGCCTGGAACGCGAGGTTCCCGAGGCCGCTGTTTTTGCGCCCGTTTTATTGGATGTCCTGTTTTGAGCCATATCTATCCTTATATTTTAATGAAATCTATCGTAAAAGTCAAACATAAAAAGGCCCTTCTTTATATAAAATCCTACCCGGATGGAAAATGACGGGTTAATATGACCGAATGGACTCGGCTTGCCACACTCATCTATTAATATAATCAGGCAATTGCGGATATAACAGATATGCTGAATTTAATCTTACTGATTAATTAACAAAATCTTACGGTTCCGATTTAAAAAAAACCACCTCCGAATCGCTTGTACAATTCGGAGGTGGTTCATTTATCCTGATTTCCGGTTCAGAAAATCAGCCTTCCGGTTCCATGTACAAATTGACGACGATTCTGTTCTCAGACGACAGTTTGACCACAACGACCTGGTCCTTGTAACCCGGGCAGTGTCCCCGCAGGGGAATGGTATTGGCCTTGAGCCTGAAGGAGTACTGGCCCCAGTCATCAATGTCCAGCAGGCTGTCGCCGACGAACACTTGTTTTTCATTCCAATCCCAGAGAGGCTCTTTCTGTTGTATCGTCGCGCCCGTGGCTCTGTCGTATATCGCCTTGGCGCTCGAATCGGCCCATGCGGGATTCGACCGGAAAATGACCGCGTTCTGAAATTCGCCTATGGCGCGTTTTTCAACGTCGTCCGGACTGAGCGTGAAATCCAGGAGAACGTCGCTCCCCTTGCCCACCTCCACGGTCAGCACGGTGTCCCGGTGGTTCAGGGCGGCCCCGGTCAACGTGTAGGTTCCCGGCGCCAGTGACGGGATGCTGAACGCGCCGGTTGAATCCGCGGATGCCAGAAGTTTGTCCCCCTGGAACACCCACGCGGGACGCCCGACCGCCAGATTCGTCGCACCGCTCAGAATGGATCCCCGAATCGAACCCTTCGTGTTCTTCGACTCCGTCGGGTTGTCGCAGGAGATCAGCGCCGCGGTCAGGACGGAGAGCAGTAAAACCGCCGGTCCCCGGCTTTTTCGAATTCGATTTGCGGTCATCATGCTGAGTCCCTTCACTTCGCCATGACCATCTTTCTTTCCGCTCTGAACGAACGGCCCTCCGCCTGCGCCGTGATCCGGCAGATGTACACGCCGGTCGGAACCGGGGATCCGTTGTCATCCAGGCCGTTCCACTGCCGAGACCGCTCGCCGGGGACATCCGTGCCTTCGAACAGCGTTCGGATTCTGCGGCCCGTCGCGTCATACACGGTCAGCCGGACCTCGGATATGGCGTTCAGAGTGTACTGGATCGTGGTCGACGCGTTGAACGGATTGGGATAATTCGGCTCCAGGCTGAATCCCCGCGGACCGCCGGATCCCTCCGGCCTTTCCTGGACCGGGTTCATTACATTGGTGGACAGTTCGATGCCCGTTTTCAGCCCGAGATTGCGGGAATATTTCTTGTCGACGTCGTTGTTCCAGTGCTCGTGCGTGCCAATGCTGGCGGGCATCTCGACCCCGTCCCCGTTGGGTTTGTAGGTCAGGCCCGACGGCCAGTTTCTGGAATCAGCGGCCTGGTGCAGGTAATCGTCCGTGCCCGCGAAATGGGGGAACGGCCCCTTGCTGTCCGTGGCCGGCGCGCCTTCGGTCGGGTGGTCTTTGTCGAATTCCTTGTACAGAAAGTCGAAGCACACGGATTCGACCGCGACCTGGTCCTGCGAGAGAAGGAGCGAATTGGGCCAGTCATTGTTGAACGGAGTCATGGCCCACTTGACCGCGGGATGGCCCCAGTTGACCGAGCCCCAAAGTCCGTCCACGAGGATGAGAAGCGTCTTCCCGCCGAGCTGCTCGTGCCCCATGAAGTCCACGAAGGCCCGGTACACGCCGTAGCTGCCGTTGTTGACTTCGCCGCCGCCTTCGGTGGCCGGCAGGCTCGGGTGCAGGTGCGCGGCGCCGCCCGTGAACGCGCCGAGGGAACCGAAATGGTTCTTGCACGCGATGGAGATGCCGGACCTGTGGTGCTTCTTGAGAACCGGGACATTGATCAGATAGGCTGCGTCCACATAGGCCTGCGGCACCTTGTCCGAGTAGGAGCCGTCGCTGGCGAAAATGAGGGGTTTGCTGGAGGCCGTGACAGAGGTCATGCCCGGACCGTTGCCCCAGTACTTGACGTTCGGGTAGACGGCGTAGAGTTTATTGTAAGTGACGGTGTTCATGCCCACATTCGTATCGCCGATGTGGATGTCGGCCTGGGCCACGCCCACGACCTCGATGAGCTGGCGCAGAATGGCCAGGCAGACCTGCGGGGACGTATTGATGTTGGGGTCGTTGCGCCAGCCGTTGTTCAAGCCATTGAAATTGGTCTTGATCGCGAACTTTTCGCCCGCCTTGTATCCGATATCACCCTTGCCGTGCTGCTGATTATAGTAGCGGAAAAGGGCGTCCCACGCCGCGGCATCGCTCGCCTCGCCTGTCAGCCGCTTCAGACCGTCGGACAGCATCTGCTCGACAACCGCCTGGTTGGTGTTGTCGTCCTGGTACCAGTAGTCCCCGCTTGAATTCTTGCAGGTCTCGTCCGTGGCCGCGATGTTGTGGATCCACGCGACCCGTCCGGGATGGACGCCCGTTCCCATTCCCATGGGCAGGTTCGGGCCTTCCAGCGTGGACGTCAGGTTCGCGCGGATCTCCGCCGGTTTGGAGAGCTGGGAAACCAGGGCCAGGGTCACGGCCGCCGCGATTGCGACACCGGCCAGAACCGTGCGCGACTGGGCCATGAACTGGCGCGCCTTCTTAAAGAGCAGAACGGAGCCGAACAGGCCCACGACCCAGACCACGAACGCGGACGCCAGGGGCGCCGCTGCCTTCATGCACGGATACGACGCGCGGCTCGGTTTGGGCAGGACCCGGATCAGGAACCAGACCAGGGAAGACAGACCGAGTACCGGCAGAAACAGATTCCGGATGAACTTTTTCATGTAAACCTCCTGTAGTGAAGGGAAGCCTTGGGGGTTCGTCCAAAGGGGCCACGGTCCGAATGGGCCGTTCTCCCTCCCCGCCAGGCATTCCACAAGTGATACAATGTACTGATAATTCTAGGATAAACAAGGTAAAAAAATGTAAAAGAGAGGTTGTAAAATATGAATTTAGAAGCATAAAAATGCCTGAGACATCAGGATCTCAGGCATTAATCAAATAATAATAGGAATGATCACTATTTCGTTCTCATTACATTGGATCACATTCCCCGGAATGACCCGCTCTCAGAAGACAAACTTCTTCCGTTCCAGAAGAATTCAGTCAGTACCCGCCGTTGGGTCCAGCTTCGCATCTTTCAGCGCTTTGCCTGTGACCGTTTTGAATTTGTTCCAGGTCCAGGTGGCGTGCGTGACGCAGTCCACGCTGTCGAGCTCCTGGGTTTCAATCAGGCGCTCCGCGTATATGGCCATTCCCCTGCGGTCATCCCTGCATTGCTGAATGTACACCGGGTTCCCGGTGAACACTTCCTCGTATGTGTCGTCGAAATAACGTTTGTTCCGCTCGTCATAAATCGACCAGTTCACCACCACGATGCGGTTGGCAGTCACGGAAACAGCCGCCGTCGTGCTGTATCCCTCGTAATCCGCCGGAAGACTGGCCTCGTACAGGCCGTTCCTGTAAGTCCCGGGTGGCGTTTTCCGATCCGTTCCGAGGGCCGTATCGTCCCGTTTGCAGGCCCCGGACAGGATCAGAACCAGGAAAACTGTCTGAAAAAAACCACGCGATTTCATCCGCGCCTCCGTTGAAAACAGTGAACAAACCGGTTTATGGACGAACAGCGCCGGCGCACCCGTGCCGCCGGAAGGGAGGCGGTGTCCGGATGCGCCGGCTTGAAAGGCCCTCCTAACGGAGGAGGGTCATTTTTCTCGCCCGGAACCGCGGCACTCCGTCCGCGAGCACGGACAGGCGGCAGACGTACATGCCGGATCCGGCCGGACGCCCCGCGTCATCCGTTCCGTCCCAGCGCACGGAATGGATGCCGGCCTCGATTGTCCCGGCCGCGAGCGTCCGCACGCGGCCGCCCCTCGAATCGAGCACTTCGATCCGGACCGGGGCCCGCTCCGGAAGCGAAAAGGAGATGGCCGTCTCCGGATTGAAGGGATTCGGGTAATTGGCATTCAAGCCGAATTCGGACGGAACCGCGTTCCCTTCCGTTTCCACCGCGCTCGGGCCGACGATCCGGAATAGATGGGTCTTGGTGCCGGTATTCGCCGTGAGATTGTATTTGGAGTTGAAATTCACCAGAAAACTGTAGCGCGTCTGCCGGACGGTTGAGGGATCGATCCGCGCGGTCACTGTTTTGGTCCCGCCCGCTTCGATCGCGAACCGGCTTTCGGACAAAACAACCGCGTTCGCCTTGACAAGGGCCGAACCCATGGTCAGGCTCAGGGTCACCGAATCCGGTCCCGCGCCCTGATTGACGAATTCGACCGGCACATCCACGAATCCGCTGTCCGAAGGAATGTCCCCCAGCTGGACCGAAGCCGGATCCGCGAAGCCCGTCCTGGGCGCGGGCTGTGTCGCCAAAAGGACCGGATCGATCGCGTAGATGAAACCGCTCGCGCATCCGAAATACAGTTTTGCATCCCAGAGGACGGGAGACGAGTGCACCTGACCGCCGCAGTTCATGCGGCTCAGAGCGACGCCTGTCTCTTTGTCGAGCACCCACAATCCGCCGCGCGTCTCGTTCGTCTCCCACCCGGTGCCTGCGAAGACATAATTTCCGGCCGCCAGCGGCCGGCCGTACACGCGTCCGTCCACGCCCCCGACCCACTTCTCTGTGCCGCTGTCCGCGTCGACTGCGATGACATAGCTCTGATTCGAACTGCCCAGATAGAACACCCCATCGTACAGGACCGGCCCGCCCATGGCCCATAAAGCGGCCGGATCGCGGTACATCCACTTCTTCTCGCCCGTCTCCGCGTCCAGCGCGATCAGGTAGGTGTGCCGGCCGCCGAAATGCACCTTGCCGTCGTGAATGATGGGTTCCCACTGGATGAGGTTCACCCAGCTGTAGGTGCCGTCGAGCCTCGTGTCGTAGAACCAGAGCCGCTCGCCCGTGACCCGGTCGAACACGTGGAGCACGCCGTTCCAGGTGCCGACGTAAATCTTGCCGTTGTAAACAGCAGGCGTCGTCTCGACCGTGGACCGGTCGTCCGGCGCCGTACAGTGGAGAACCTGGTTTCCGGTCGCGGCATCGATTCCGAACACTTCGCCGTTCTCCGAACCGATATAGGCGATGCCGTCGACGATTTTCGGGGAGGAGTGGAAATCATCGTAGGGGTCGTTCCGCTCCACTACGGGCGCCTCGGACAGCCGGGTTTTCCACAGCAGGCCGCCCTGCAGGTCCAGGCCGTACAGAGTGTTCCCGCTTTCGAAGCAGAGCGTTCCCTCGTGGAGCGCGGCAGTCGAGTAGATCTGGTCGTCCGACTTGTAGCGCCATTGTTCAGCGCCGGTCGTTGCATCGAGCGCGTAGAACACGCTGTCCACACTGCCGATGTACATGATGCCTTCATGGATGAAGGGCGTGGCATACACCTGACTGTTCGTCTTGAACCGCCAGATCAGGGGATCAGCCGAAAAGACGGGCAGGGCCGGCAGCAGCAGGCAGACCCATAAGATGAACCGGTTGATTGAGTGTCTCATACTGAACCTCGCAGACTTGGATGACATCAACGTGGAAAGCGGAGCATGGCCCGCATTCCGTGAACGCCTGCAAGATAGAAAAACGGGAGGCCTTTGTCGTCCTGCTGCATGAAGTCGAACGCCGGGTTGGTGTTCTGCGGGAGTCTCGGAAATGGCGGGACTGAGGCGGGACCGGCTTCGGAACTCAGCCTTAACTCAATGATATCAGGTATCTGGATGTGCGGCGTGGGGTCGGGGGGAGAATGTCAATTGGATCGAAGAAAATCCGTGGGCGTCATGCCTGTATACCGCTTGAACGCGGTGTTGAAGACCGACTTGGAGTTGAAACCCGCTTCCAGAAGCACTTCCAGGACCGATTTGCCCTGTTCCCGTCCTTCCCGGAGCATGCGTTTCGACTCCTCGATGCGCCGCCGGTTCACGTAGTCGAAAAAACTCTGGTTCAGGGACTCGTTCAGGATCTGCGACAGGTACCTGGGAGGAATGTTTGTCTTGCGCGCCAGAACCGGCAGGGTCAGCATGGGGTCCAGATACGGTTTCTGTTCCCGCATGACCCGTTCGAGCTGATCGAGATACAGATTTCTCTGTTCGTCCGTCAGCGGGGAGCCCAGGTATTTCGGTTTTTCCTCGACTCCGAATTCAACCGCCGGCTGGCGCATGCTTTTAAAGAAAAGGAGCTGGACCGAAAACAGCGCCACGATCATGGCCGCGATCGCGATATGGACGGATCCGAATCCGGTCAGGCTGTGATGGATGTAATAGACGGTGTCGAAGCTCCAATGCGCCAGGTATCCGAACAGGACCACGCTGAGCCAGGAGAGGTTGTGGCGTTCGAGTGTGGACATGGAGTTCCGGATGTCGTGCCGGTACCGTGTCAGTTCCTTCAGGCACAGGAAAATATACGCGAGAATGAGCCCCTGCATGAGTATGCAGTGGACGCGGTATTCGGTGAGGGACAGAACACTGTAAGTTTCCACCAGCACGCGTTTCACGGCCGCTGGCCGGAGGTTGAAACGCGCGGACATGAATGCCAGATGCGCCGCGAAGGGAAGCGCGTGGAGTGCGTCGGTGGGCCGGATGCGGAATTCCCTGCGGGTGATGGATTTCGTGTACAGGTATAGAAGAGGACCCCACAGGTAAACGAAGGATTCGCCGAAACCGACTGCCTGAGTGAAGGGGAACCGCTTCCAGACGCCGAGGACGATCAGCATCAGATTGCCGATGGCGACGCTTTCCGCGAATAGAAAAGCGGCCAGCATGCGGTTCGCCTCAGGATGGTCCGTTTTCCGGATAAGGAGAAAACCGGTAAAAAAGACGAGCTGAATGAAGGTGACGCCGCTGATCAGCGCCAGAATCGTTTGTGCCGTGGTCCCTTCCATGTGCAGATAATATAGAAGGATGCGGGGTCAATGTCAAGTGGAAGTGCGGCGCATCTCTGGGTGTGCGTCGCACTTCCACTGCGCGGCTTCATTTTCCGGCTCTGCCGCATCCCGAGTTTCGTTTACTTTTCCCTGCCGGTCAGAATGTCCTCCAGACGCTGCCGTTTCACGTAATTTTCAAATCGGAAGGACTCGGCCAGCGCGATCAGCTCTTTATCCGACAGATTCTTGAACAGGCCGCAGTATTCCGGCACCAGCGCTTCGGCGATCAGCATATGCCTGACCAGCTGGCGGATGTGCCGGTTCGGGCCGGACGGGTAGGGATTGTATCCGAGAAACTCCTTCTTGAACATCTCCTCGATCGGCCCGATCATCGGACGGATATGCTTGTCGCTCGATCCCCAGGCATCCGCGCCCAGAGAATCCTTTCTGGCCAGGAACGCTGAAACCAGTTTCATGTAGGGCGTGTCCGCGTTCTGGTGCAGAATGGCGTGAAGCCCCATGTCCTTGTACAGCCAGATGCACCAGCTCGCTCCGTATTTGTCGAAATAGGACAGTTGATCCTTCAGCACCCGGTACCGGGTCTCATCCACCTTCGGATCGCCGGTGTAAAGCGGGCCGAATTCACCGACCCAGATCGGGACCTTGTGGGATAACATGAAGTCGCTCTTCTGGAGGAAATCCCGCTCCAGGGAGTCCTTGTCCATGTACCGGCCGTCGATGACGCCCGGATACTCGCCTCCGAAACCCGGCCTCGCGTAATCGTGATTGGTATAGACGACATTGTCCCACACTTCCGTGAACGAGCTGAAATCCCTGGCATACCGGTCGCCTTCCAGAAACAGAATGTGGTCCGGATCGACCTTTCGCACGGCGTCCACCAGGCGCCTGTAATACGGAAAAACCAGCTTCCCGGTGGGATCGGCGGGCTCATTGATCAGATCATAGCCGGCCACCCAGGGTTGATCCCTGTAACGCGCGGCAATCGCCTCCCACAGGATGAGCGCCCGGTCCTGAAAGTCCTTGTGCTTCCAGAACAGGGCGACATGGGTGGGATTGTCGCTGTGCCAGTGCTGATTCTGGAAACCCGGCAGGGCGTGCAGGTCGATGATGGTGTAGATTTGATGTTTGGCGCACAGCTCGATCACCCGGTCCAGATGCTCGAACGCGGCTTTTCGGATGACGCGGGGGTTCATGTCATCTTCGAAAATACGGTAGTTGACGGGGATGCGGACGAGGTTCATTCCCAGGCTGTGAATGTATTCCGCGTCCGGTTCCGTGAAATAATTATTCAGGAGAGCGTCGAAGTAGAGATCGTACTTATCCCGGCCCAACACCTCCAGCAGCCCTTCCCGCATGGCTTCTTCGTTTGCGGAATACCCGTTGATGAAATGCTCCATGTGCAGCATTCCGCCGAGTCCGAAACCCCGCAGGACGACCGGTTTTCCCATCGTGTTGACGATCTGATTGCCCGAAACCGAGAGCCGGTTCTCTGCGCCCACGCCCGGTTTCACCTTACCGCCGCTTTCCGAGAACAGGAAGACCGCCAGGATGGCGAGCATCGGACAAAATTTTGTGTGTTTCATATGGAGTCTCCTTTGTGATTGGCTGGCATACAGGCCTGCCTGAGAAATGGCGCTGATGAAATATCCACTGTTCATCGTATTCTGGACCCATCTCACCGGTTTGTACCTCGGTCGGATGGCCTGATCCATTCTTTATTCTTATGGCACTGCCTATGGGCGGTGTTTCCTCTTCGTTGGGGGCGCAGGACCCTGATTCCCATGTTGTTCACTCATCATCCAGGCCGCCCGTTCACGCCTGTCCCCGCGGCATCAGACAGAACACGCCCCAGCCGAGGGTTTCCCGCGTGTAGGCGGCGTACCGCTCCGGTTCCGAGGTCAGCTTGTCCCGGACCTCTTGCGCGAGCTCGTCGTCCGGGTTTTCTTCGAGCCATCGCCGCATGGTGAGCCATTTGGCCGCCTCGTACCGGTCCCAGCCGTCCTCATTTGCCAGCACCATCTCGACGACGTCGCATCCCAGCCGGCCGAAGGACGCGAGGAGCTCCGGGAGCGGGAGAAAGTCGGAGATGGCGTGGGCGAGACACCCCCTGGCCGCCTCTTCCGTCTGCGGCACCCGCCGCCAGTAGGGCTCGCCGATGAGCATGATCCCGCCGGTCCGCAGGCTCCGTGCCAGAAGGCTGATCGTGCCCGCGACTCCCCCGCCGATCCATGTGGCGCCGACGCAGGCCGCCACATCGGCCTTCTCTTCGGAGACATACCCAGCCGCGTCGCCGTGGATGAATTGGACCTGATCGGCGACGCCGAGCTCCACGGCGCGGCGCTTCGCCTGCTCGGTGTACAGCCGGCTCATGTCGACTCCTGTGCCGGTGACGCCGTGATCGCGTGCCCAGGTGCACAGCATCTCCCCCGAACCGCTGCCGAGGTCGAGCACCCGGTCGCCCGGTTTCAGGCGCAGCGCCGCGCCGAGGGTGGCAAACTTGTCGGGCGTGAAGGGGTTGTGGATGCGGTGACCGCTTTCAGTGATGCTGAATATGCGCGGGATGTCCATAACGGGTATCTTTCTTTCGGGTGAGATTCAATTCGGACAGGGCCGGACGGCCGGAATCGGGTACGGACAGCACAGCCCTCTGAACGGCCTCATCCGTCGATCCCTTCCGGGAAAATGGACCTTTCGAAAGCATCCCCTCCCATGATGAAACAAGTGGGTTTGTGTTGTGACTCCTTCCGAGGGGATGCCCGAATTCCCTGGCACCCTCAGAGGTCTCTCGGAAGAATCACGCGCTGATCGGTTGATTCCGGCAATCAGTCCGATTGAGATTTTGAAATGATCCTTTTTGCCCTTCGGGCGGAAAGACGGCGGTTCGGTCTATTTCAACAGCATGGCCTTCCTGACATCCGTGACTCCCCCGGCCGTCAGACTGTATTGGTACAGACCGCTGGGCAGCGACGGTGAGACGATCCAGCGGACCTCGTGCTCACCGGCGGGCAGGGGTCCGTCCTGAAGAACGGCGACCTCCCTCCCCCGGATGTCGAGAACTTTCAGCAGAACGGAACCGGTCTCATCCAGATGGAACGGGATCGTGGTGGAACAGTTGAACGGATTGGGATGGTTCGAAAAAAGCCGGCCGGCCTCCCGAAACGGCTTCGGGGCGTGATGGACGGAAGAATTCGCCCCGGCGAAGGACATCCAGTTGAAGTTCCACGGGCCTTTATCCACGACCAGACGGAGCGTCTGCTGTCCCCCCTCCAGGTCAATTCTTTCATGGATCGTCTCCCAGGTCTGCCAGCCGCCCGTACCGGACACGTCAAAAGCGCACAACACCTGATCCTTGACCATCAACCGTCCCTGACCGCCCGGCATATCCTCCGCAAGAGCGACACGGAACGCCGCGTCATAACTGCCGGCGTTTTTCACTTCGATCCGGTAATCGAGCCAGTCTCCTGCGTCGAACCAGCCGGTGTTGAACCCGCCCCCCTGGTCAAGGGTGATTTCCGTCCTGATGCCGGCCATGTCATCATAGCACTCGGCTTCTATCTGACCGGGAATTGGATGGTATTTGAAGTCATCGTCGCGCTTGAATTGCATCCAATTGATGTTCCACCCGCCCGTTTTGACGGACACCCGCATGGTCTGGGCGCCCGCCTGCAGGTTGCAGGTGGTTTTAACGGTCTCCCAATTCTGCCAACCGCCCGTTCCGGGAACTGAAAGCGAGGCCAGGACGGCGCTGTTGACCTGTATTTGTCCTTCTCCCTGAAAGGCGTCGGACCCATTCGCGATTCTCATATACAGATGATACTCTCCGGCGGCCTCCACGTCCACCTTGTAATCCAACCAATCGCCTGCATCAAGCCAGCCGATATCGAACCCTCCCCCGTCGTCATCGGATATTTCTTTTTCAACACCAGACATCTGTTCGTAATCTTCGGCCTCGATCCTTCCGGGTATGAAATGGCGTCCGTCCACCGTGAAATTCCTGAACAAGCCGCCGGCCCATTCATAGATGTCGTTTCCGTGTTCCAGGGTGGGAACGCCGGCGTAGCCTTCCGTGTACCCGTTCCACGCGCTGAACGTGACGCCCTGGCATTTGAGTTTGGCGGCCAGCCGGCTGAGCGCTTCTCTCCACGACGCGTTGTTGCCCCAGACGTTGGGTCCCGGAAAGACGAGGTGCGCGTCGTAACCGGGCTCTATGTCGAGAATGAAGGGAATGCCCGTGTTTATCCATTTTGAGGCGAATTGCTGTTTCCACCGGATCAGACAATCCTCGTCGGCGACCCCGATGGAAATATCCGAAAGGAAAGGCTGTATGGCCAGAACGGATTCCTGCCGGAAAAGCCACGGACCCGTTTTCTCGGGGGAGGGTCTCAGTCTTCCGGAAGCATAGGTGTCAGGCGGCATGACATCCAGCGTAAAGCCCACGAGAATGCCGGACTCCCGATGAATCCTGGAGGCGACAAGGTCGAATCCCGCGGCGAATTGCTCGTCCGTCACATCCTGATTGGAAGCCACGTGGATCAGGGAGACCATGTATCGTTTCTCCCCGGACAGGTCATAGGCCTGCGCCCATTTTTCAGGCCACCTCGCGTTCCGGGGATTGGCGATATACCGGTCGATCAAATCCGTGATGCTCGCGACGAGTTCGGGCGCCGGATTGTCCGGATCTCCGGGGAAACAGTCCATGAACGAAAATCCGGGGGAATTACCTGTGGCCGCGGCGGTTTCGATATAGGGCGCGATTAAAATATTTTTTCCGATGCAGGCATCGAACAGTTCGTCATGCGATTGAGTGGAGGTTTGCATGGGAGCCCAGTGCGCCCAATTGTCCGTTCCCCGGGGGCCCCAGCTGGACATGCCGATCACGTTGACGCCCGCGCCGATCATCGCATCGACGGCGAATTCCCGGTTCGCCGCACTTTCGGACCATCCGAGATGCCTCGCGTCGGAGGGGTGTATGGTGTAAAGAGCCATGTTGGATCCGGGGTCGTATTCGTAATACCGGACGCCGTTTTTCGAATTGCCCGTAAAGAAGAAGGCGCTCTTGACGGGCTGGTTTTCGAATCCCGGATTGGCCAGTCTTCCCCGGATATTTTGACCGCCTGCGGGCATTGCAGAGAATACCGCTATATTCAGCAGGAAAAGCGGGTTCCATCGGTTCATCACGCCGTCACCCGATTCTGGACAACGGTGGGCCCGCCGGCCCACCCTTTGACAACACGCGATTTGACCCGATCTTCCCGGGGAACGGCCCCGGGACGATCGGGGATCACCTTCAGGCGGTTCCCGCCGGGAGCGGCCGGATCGGTCCGGATTGCCCGCGTTCGAACGCCTGCCGACGCGCACGGCCCCGCCGATGGATTATCCTTTCGGCTTCAGCATGCCGTGCATTCCGAGCCAGCGTACAAAGGCGTCGAACCAGCCGGTGCTGGTCGTTTCCTTGGGGTACATCCCGAAGCCGTGCCCGCCCTGTTCAAAAAGATGGAATTCAACGGGGCGCTTCGCGGATTTCCAGCTGTCGATGAGCCCGTAGCCTCCGTTCGCGAAGAAAGGATCGTCCGCGGCCAGGGCGATGAACAGCGGCGGCGCGTCGGCCGGCACTGTGACCGTCGCGAGAGGACCGTAGATGTCGCCGATGAAGGCGGGTTTCGCATCCTCGCCCGCGAGCGCGGTCGACAGGGTCAGCATGGCGCCCGCAGAAAAGCCGACCATGCCGATCCGGTCGGGGTCAATGCGCCACTCGACGGAACGTTTCCGGATGAGCGCGAACGCAGCTCGGGCGTCGGCGATCTGCGGCGCGAGACCGGCCATTCTCTTTTCCGGGTCGGGGCGCGTCGGCCGCGCCACGGAAGAAAACATGTCCCGCATGGATTGTTCGAACGCGGGCATGTCCGCCGGTGTCTGGTTCAGGCGGTATTTGAGGACAAACGCGGCGACCCCCCTATCCGCCAGCGCGCGGGCGACGTTCCAGCCTTCATTTTCCATTGACAGGGTAAGAAATCCGCCGCCGGGCGCGACGACAACCGCGGCACCGCTTGCTTTTGCGGGATCCGGAAGAAAGGGAGTCAGCGTCGCGACCGTGACGTTTCGCGCGAAATGACTTCCGTACTGCATGTGCCAGCGCTCCGGATTCGTCGCGCCAGGCATCGGACCGGTGCCGATCTCGATTGCATCGGGCTGCGAAGGCGTTTCGATGGGTGTCATACGGTCGTTCTGCGCCGGGGCCTGAGACGCAAGCGCGGCGGCCAATGCGAGAACAGCGGCTGCCGAACGGGAATGGCTTGCCCCCGCGAACGTTCGCCGGGTTGAAAGATTCGGGATTTTTCTCATGTCGTCTTCTCCTGTTGTAGGTTGATGAAGAGTCAAACCAAGGGATTGAACGTTCTGCGCATGAGCGGCGGACGACGTTAACCAACGGCTTGCTGAAAATCAAAGAAGCAATTGCAAAGCAGGTTTCCATCCGCTCAATGCGCGGGTTCGGTTAAAATCAATGTGTTTATCTGCATGGTTACTTTAGATATTCAGTCGCGTATGAATTACAGCTAGAATCACTCTTGTCCAAAATAGGATTTAGAAATACATAGAAAAATGAGATGAGCTTCC
>CAZNXX010000021.1:0-28795 GCA_964577095.1 uncultured bacterium
CATGATCGGTTCCGCGTCCCGCAGGAGCGCGCGGCGGCTCCAGGAGATCAGGCTGCTCGTCTTCAGAAAGTCGTCCGTCCCCAGCGGCGAGGAGAACCGGGCGGTCGTATTGGTCGGCAGGATGTGGTTCGGGCCCGCCCAGTAATCGCCCACGGTTTCCGGGGACCAGTCCCCCAGGAAGATCGCGCCGGCGTGCCGGATGGATTCCACGAGCTCCCAGGCGTTCTTTGCGTGAATGCCCAGGTGCTCGGGCGCGAGCCGGTTGACCATTTCCACGGCGGTCTCCATGGACGCCACGCGGAGGATGCCGCCCCAGACCCGGAGGGAGGCCGTCACGATCGGTTTCCGCTGCAGGGGCTCGGCCTGTTCCGCCACGGCTTTCCGGACGCCCTCCGCGAGGCCGGCATCCGGCGTGACGCAGACCGACGATGCGGTCGGATCGTGCTCCGCCTGGGCCAGTAGGTCCGCTGCGATGAAGGCGGGATCGGCCGTTTCGTCGGCCAGAATCACCACTTCGCTCGGACCGGCGACCATGTCGATCGCGACCGTGCCGAACACCTGGCGTTTCGCCTCGGCGACGTAGAGATTGCCCGGACCCACGATCTTGTCCACGCGGCGAACGGTTTCGGTGCCGGCCGCGAGCGCGGCCACGGCCTGGGCGCCGCCGATCCGATAGAATTCCGTGAGGCCCAGCACGCCGGCCGCCGCGAGGATCGAAGGATGCGGATGGCCTTCTGAACCCGGCGGCGATACCACGGCGATTTCGCGTACGCCGGCGACCTGGGCGGGCACGACGGCCATGAGCAGGGAGGAGGCGTACGCGGCCCTCCCGCCCGGCACGTACACGCCCACCCGGTCCAGGGGCCGCACGCGCTGCCCCAGCATCACGCCGTCCGATTCCCATTCGATCCAGGACCGTCGGGCTCCCCTGGCGTGGAAACGGCGGATATTTTCCGCGGAACGACGGAGCACTTCGAGAAATGCCGGTTCGGCGGCGTCCATGGCCGCGCGGATCTCCCGTTCCGGGATAAGGATCGCGCTCTCCGGAAATTCCACCTTGTCGAATTCACGCGTGTACCGCAGGACGGCCTCGTCGCCGTGCTTCCGCACGTCGGTGATGATGTCCTGCACCGCGTTCCGGATCTCGCGCGAAGTCTCCTCGCGGCGGGTTTCAAGCCGCTTCAGAAACCCGTCAATGCGGCCGCTCTCGTAGATTTCGATCATCTCGGTTCTCCGCTCAGGGAATGACCTTGTTCAAAGGATACTCGATGATATCCCGGGCGCCCGCCCGCCGGAGCCGGGGGATCAGTTCGCGCACGGTGGCCTCGTCGACGACGATCTCGACGGCCGCCCATTTCGGGTCGTACAGGTGGGAGATGGTGGGATTCTTCATGGCGGGCAGCATCTTTACCAGGTCGTCCAGCCGCTCGGTCTCCACGTTCATCTTGATGCCGACCTTGAGTTCGGCCGAGATCGCGCCTTGAAGCAGCGTGACGAGATTTTCCGTCTTCTCCCGTTTCCAGGGGTCTTTCCAGCTTTCCTTGTTGGCGATCAGCCGCGTGGTGGAGACGACCAGTTCGTCCACGATCCGAAGGCCGTTGGCCCTGAGGGAGCCGCCGGTCTCGGTCGCCTCAACGATGGCGTCCACGAGAAGCGGCGCTTTCACCTCGGTCGCGCCCCAGGAGAATTCCACCTCGGCGTGCACGCCCTTCTCGCGGAGATACTGCCGGGTCAGCTGCACGACCTCGGTGGCGATGCGCTTGCCCTCCAGGTCCCGCACGGTTTGGATGGGGGAATCGTTGGGCACGGCGAGCACCCACCGGATGGGCCGGAGGCTTTGCCGGGAGTAGAGCAGGTCCACGACTTCCACCACGTCCGCGCCCGTTTCCAATACCCAGTCTTTTCCCGTCAGTCCGATATCGAACACGCCGTCCTGGACATAGGTGGCGATCTCCTGCGCGCGGAGCAGAATGCCCTGCAGTTCCTCGTCGTCCACGGACGAGAAATAGGAACGCGTGTTGGTCGAGAAATGATACCCCGCGTTGGCGAAATATTTGAACGTGGCTTCCTGCAGGCTTCCCTTGGGGAGGCCGATTTTCAGAACGCGTTTCGACATGCCCGGTTCATCCTTTCCGATTAGTCCTGTAATATACGAAAAATATTCGAATAATGAAAATTGACCCAATAAAAAACGCCCACCGGAACGGGAGGGCGTCTGAACCTGTGGTCAGCCTTCGGCGGTCAAGCCGCACCCTTCCCATCGCGAAAGCGGTGGCTTTCGTGGCGATGCGGGTCATGCGGATGGGAAAATCGTCGTTTCATTCCATGGACTCCTCTGGCTGGGGCGGAAGGACTCGAACCTTCGGTATCCTGGTTAACAGCCAGGCGCATTGCCAGCTATGCTACGCCCCAAAATGAAGAATGAATATAATCGGTAACAAGGATAATGTCAAGTAATAATTTTCGGAAAAATATGAATTTTAGCACTTTTCCCGGCCCGTGCGACGGAGTGGACTGTTCATTCAGGTAAAAATACCTTGCGAAATTTACTAATTATTCTTAACTTTGATACCTTGTTCCTAAAAACAGGAGTTTTTATCCGTTTGACCGTCAGTTGCGGATGTCTGTATGCTCGAAGGCCGGGTTCTCATTCTCAACCAGAACTACGAACCGCTTTCCATCTGCAGCGCGCGGAAAGCGGTCGTGCTTCAGGTGCTGGGCAAGGTGGAGGTGATCGAAAGCTCCGACCGGACGGTCCGTTCGGTGAGCGAATGCTACATCCTGCCCAGCATTGTCCGTCTGTCGCGCATGATCCACGTGCCGCGAAAACGGATTCTGCTGTCGCGGAACAACATCATCAAGCGGGACAACCACCGCTGCCAGTACTGCGGGACGGAGAAGAGCCCGTTCACGGTGGATCACGTCGTTCCGCGTGACCGGGGCGGTCAGGACACCTGGGAGAACCTGGTCTGCGCCTGCTCCCATTGCAACAGCCGCAAGCGTAACCGGACGCCGCAGGAGGCCGGCATGCAGCTGCTCCGCAAGCCGCGCAAGCCGGGATATCTGTTCTTCATCCAGACGCAGTCGCATATTCCGGACGATCGCTGGAAACCCTATCTATTCATGAGCTGACCTGAAGGCATGAACCGAAAACGCATCCTGAGCGGAATGCGGCCCACCGGCCGCCTGCACCTCGGCAACTACGTCGGGGCGCTTGAGAACTGGATCCGCCTGCAGAACGAATACGACAGCTTCCACATGGTGGCCGACTGGCACATGCTGACCACCGACCTTGAACACACCGACCGCATCGCCGGGAACAGCCGGCAGGTCGTCATCGACTGGCTGGCCGCCGGGCTCGATCCCGTCCGGAGCCCCATTTTCATCCAGTCGCACGTGAAGGAGCATGCGGAGCTGACCCTGATCTTCGGCATGCTCGTCACCGTCCCGCGGCTCCAGCGCAACCCGACGGTGAAGGAGCAGGCGCGCGATCTCGGCCTCGAGGAATCCATGGTCTTCGGGCATCTCGGCTATCCCGTGCTTCAGGCCGCCGACATTCTCATCTACAAGGCCGACGCGGTCCCCGTGGGCGAGGACCAGGTGCCGCATGTCGAGATCACCCGCGAAATCGCCCGGCGCTTCAACGCACTGTACGGGACCGTCTTTCCCGAACCCGAGGCCCTGCTGACGCGGTTCGCCCGCCTGCCCGGCCTGGAAGGGAAGAAGATGAGCAAGTCGCTTGACAACAGCATCTCTCTTTCCGACACGGCGGCCGATCTCGAGGCGAAGCTCAAACAGGCCTACACGGACCCGCAGAAAATCCGCGTCACCGACCCCGGCCACCCGGAAGGATGCGTGGTGATGGCCTATCACCGGAAGTTCCAACCCGGGGACGCCGACGCGGTGGAAGCGGAGTGCCGCGGCGGCCGGCTGGGCTGCGTGGCGCACAAG
This sequence comes from uncultured bacterium, assembly GCA_964577095.1. Taxonomy (GTDB): domain Bacteria; phylum Zhuqueibacterota; class QNDG01; order QNDG01; family DTFT01; genus JAFGAX01. The sequence goes on from CAZNXX010000021.1 coordinate 3,952, forward strand.
AAAAGCATGACCGCCGCGCTCAACGCTTTTCTCGATCCCTTCCGCGAGAAACGGGCGCGATACGAGGCCGATCCCGGGCTGGTCGACGATATCCTCGCGGACGGCGACCGGCGCGCGCGCGCGGCGGCGCAGGCCACCATGGCCGAGGTCCGGGAGGCGATGCACATGGGGTAGATTTCACCCTCGACGCCGATCGTTCCGACGGCTACCGGGTCCGGCTTCCCAATTTCGAAGGGCCCCTCGATCTTCTCTGCTTCCTGATCAAGAAAGAGGAGATCGACATCTACGACATCCCGATCGCCCAGATCACGAAGCAGTACCTCGCCTACGTGGACCTGATGCGGGAGCTGGATCTCGAAGTGGCCGGCGAGTTCATTCTCATGGCCGCGACCCTGATCCAGATCAAGGTCAAGATGCTGCTGCCCCGGGCCCCGGAGGAGGAGGCGGAGGAAGAGGATCCGCGCGCCGACCTGGTCCGTCAGCTGCTCGAGTACCGCCGGTACAAGGAGGTGGCGGAATCCCTGCAGAGCTACGAAGACCGGCAGAGCCGGGTGTTCCACCGGTCCTATTTCGAGTGGCAGAAACCGTTCCGCCAGAAGGAAGTCGTCCTCAAGGACATGACGATGTTCGACCTGCTGTCCGCCTTCAGAGACGTGCTTTCGAACATGCCCAAGGTCCGGTACCACGAGGTCAAGCCCATCGGCGTGACCATCGAGGAACAGATCGATTACGTGCTGAACGCGGTGCGCGACAAGGACCATGTCCTGTTCCGCGACCTGCTGTCGCCCATCACCGAGCGCATCATCATGGTGGTGACCTTCATGGCCATTCTCGAGCTGATCAAGTCCAGGCGGATCGGCGTCCGCCAGTCCGACGTGTTCGGCGAGATATTCATCATGCGGCGCGAGCCGGCCGTTCAGCTCGCGATCGAAACGGCCGGGGACGCCGCCCCGTTCGAAGGGGAGACCGCCGGGCCGCCGGCCTGACGGGTCAGGCCCGCGGAAACGCGTCCGCCGGTGTGACACCGGCACCGGACGGGCATCCAAAAACGAGATGAGGATTCCGGCTTCATGCAGCTCGAGCAGTTGAAACAGGTCGTGGAAGTGCTCATATTCGCCTCCGACATTCCCCTGCCGGTGGACCAGATCCGCGCCACTGTCGAAGAGACGACCACGGCGGACGTGGCGCGGGCCGTCGACGAGCTGAACGTGGAATACCGGCGGACGGACCGCACCTTCCAGATCGTCCACGTCGCCGGCGGCTACCAGATGGTGACGCACGAAAACTACACGTCCTGGGTGCGCAAGCTGTTTGCCGGCCGGCTGAAGCAGAAGCTGTCACAGGCCGCGATGGAGACGCTCTCGGTGGTCGCCTTCCGCCAGCCCGTCGGCAAGCCCGATATCGAGGCGATCCGCGGCGTCAACTGCGACGGCGTCATCCGCACCCTGCTCGAACGGAAACTGATCACCCTGTCGGGCCGCGACGACGGACCCGGACGCGCCCTTCTGTACAAGACGACGCGCGAGTTTCTCCGATATTTCGGGGTGAACGACATATCCGACCTGCCGAAACCGAAGGAACTCGAGGAGCTGTTCAAGGAGAGCGGGGTTCAGCAGAACCTGCTGGCCGACCTGCCCGAACCGGGAGACGGCCCGGTCGCCGGGAATCCGGCGGAAACCGGGGAGGACGGCGGCGGGGAACCGCGGGAACCCGAATCCGCGTCCGCATCCGCGAAGGCGGACGAAGTCACGGATCTCGAAGCCGCATCCGGATCAGAGGAGGATGCGACCCAGGCGCCCGAAGCCGAACCGTCCGTGGACGCATCCGCGGATGCGCTGACGGATGCGCCGTCCGGCGGTCCGGAGGATGAATGGTCCGGAGCGCCTGCTTCCGGCGATCCGGAGACGGTGTCGCCGTCTCAGCCGGAGGCGGATGCAGCTCAATAAATACCTGGCCCTGTGCGGCGTCGCTTCGAGGCGGAAAGCCAATGATTGCATCGCCGCGGGCCGCGTCTCGGTCAACGGCCGCAGGGTGGAGAGGCTCGGCGTTCAGGTGAAGGAGGGAGAGGATGCCGTGAAACTCGACGGTAAAATCCTTCACCCGGCGCGGCGGTTCCGGTACGTTCTTCTGAACAAGCCCGCGGACGCGGTCACAACGGTGCGGGACGACCAGGGCCGGAAAACGGTGCTCGATCTCGTTGGGGAACCGCACGGTCTGTACCCGGTCGGCCGGCTGGATCTGGACACGGAAGGCGTCCTGCTGCTGACCAACGACGGGGAGCTGGCGCACCGGCTGGCCCATCCGCGGTACGAAATCGACAAGCTCTACCGCGCCTGGGTGCCGGGGCTTTTCGGCGAGGATGCCGTAAAGCGGTTCCGCAAGGGCGTGGTCATCGAGGACGGATTCGTGGCGCGCGGCGAGGCCCACGCGGTGCGGCGGGTGGGCGCCAAGACGCTGGTCGAGGTCCGGATTCACGAGGGCAAGAAACGCCAGGTGCGCCGCATGTTCGCGACGCTCGGCTTCACGGTGCGGCGGCTGGCGCGCGTCAATTTCGGCGGACTGACCGTCCGCGGCCTGGCGGTGGGCGAGTGGCGCGACCTGAAGCCGGAAGAGATACGGATGCTGTACCGGGCCGTGGGGCTCTTAAAGGAAACAGGTTCAAAGTTCAAGGTTCAAAGTTCAAAGGAGAAAAATGGTTCGGAGTTCCGCGTTCCGGGTTCCGGGTCGGACAGGGACTTGCGGATCGCCGGGAAGCCGATCCCGCCGGAACCCGAACCGGTGAGCGAACCGTTTCGGAATCAGGGCTCCGGGTCGAAGAAGGGTTTCAGAACCAGTAAACCATTCAACCCGAAACGATTGAAAAGCGGTTCCGGGTTCCGCGTTTCGGGTTCCGAGTCGAAAAAGGGGCTCAGCACCGCCGGGGAAACGATTCACCCGATACCCAAACCCGCAGGCGATGCGTTTCGGAATCAGGGTTCCGGGTCGAAGAAGGGTTTCAGAATCAGAAAACCCTTCAACGCGAAACACGGAACGCGGAACTCGGAACGCGGAACCCGGAACCGTCATCCATCGGTACGAAATACAGCGAATCGCTGAATGAGATTAAAAGCGATGGACCATGGTCCATCGTCCCTGATTAACCCATAACCGAACCGGGTTCATTATCCACCCACTCACTCCAACCCCGGAACGCGGATTCGTCGTCACGCTCGACGGTCCGGCGGCGTCCGGAAAAAGCACCACCGCCCGCCTGGCCGCCGAAAGGCTCGGCTGGCTCTACCTCGACACCGGAGCGATGTACCGGGCCGTCGCCCTCAAAGCGCTCCGCGAATCGATCCCCCTGACCGACGCCGGACGCATCGCCGATGCGGCCCGTTCCTGCCGGATCGATCTGATTCCAGAAAAAAACGGATTACGCGTGCTCCTCGACGGCGGTGACGTCACCGCCGACATCCGCGCGCCTGAGGTCGACCGCGCTGTGGGTCCGGTCTGCGAGATCGCGGGGGTGCGCGATGCGCTCGTCCCGCGCCAGAGGGCCTTCGCCGAACGGGGCAATCTGATCACGGACGGACGCGACCAGGGCACGGTGGTCTTTCCGGATGCGGACCTGAAATTCTATTTCACCGCCTCGCTGGAAGAGCGGGCGAAGCGCCGGAAGCGCGACCAGGAGGCCCGGGGCATTTCGATCCCGGTCGAACGCATCGCCGAGGAAATCGAGGCCCGCGACCTGCGGGACAGCCGGCGGCTGCACAGTCCGCTGCGGCCTGCCGGGGACGCCGTCATGCTCGACACCACCGGGCTGACGCTGGACGGGCAGGTCGGCCTCATTCTCGAAGCCGTGCGCCGGAAACGGGAGGAACCCGATGGCGCGTAGATTTCCGGACAATGCGCTCTACCAGGCCTTGTACACGTTCGGATTTCCGCTGCTCCGCGCTTGTTTCGGAGTGCGCGTGAGCGGCGAGACGCGCCTCCCCGGAACCGGCGGCGTCATCGTGGCCGTGAACCACTGCGCGAACTACGATCCCGTTTTCATGGGCCTCGCCTGCCCCAGGCAGCTGGCGTTTCTGGCGAAAGCCGAGCTGTTCCGGAATCCGCTGCTGGCCCGCCTGCTCCGGCATCTCGGGAGCATTCCCCTGCACCGGGGTTCCGCGGACACGGGCGCGCTGCGCGCGGCCGTCGGAGCGCTCGAATCCGGAAAGCCCCTGCTGCTGTTTCCGGAGGGAACCCGTTCGAAGACGGGGTTGCTGCAGCAGGGCCGTCGCGGGGTCGGCATGCTGGCGGCCCGCACCGGATGCCCGATCCAGCCGGTGCACCTGTCCGGAACCTTTCACCTCCTCCGCAACTTTCCCGGTAGACGCGTGGAAATCCGGTTCGGGGAGCCGTTCACCGTTTCCGCCTCGCCTCCCCGGGGAATGTCGGTGAAGGAATGGTACCGGCGCATCGGAGAAGACACCATGACCCGAATCAAGGAACTCCAGGATGTTCGTCACAGTTGACCCGAAGGCCAGGCCCTGTCCAGGCGTGGAACGGGCCATTGCCCTGGCCGAAGACGCCCTGCGCCGGGGGGAGACCCTGTTCTCCGCGGGCGAACTCATCCACAACCGGCGCGAGGTGGAGCGGCTCGAGGGGCTCGGACTCCGGCCCGTGCGTTCCGAGGACTTTTCGGACCGCGGGATGCGGAAGATTCTGGCCGGCCAGTCGCTTCTGCTGCGCGCGCACGGCGAATCCGAAGCGCTGGTGGCCAGGGCCCGGGAATACGGCATGAAAATCGTCGATGCCACGTGTCCGATCGTCCGGCATTCCCAGGACCTGGTTCTGCAGCACGTCCGGGAAGGCTGGCGGATCGTGGTGACGGGCGATTCCGCCCACGCCGAGGTCAAGGGCCTCCTGGCGCGGGCCGGCGAGAACGGCGCGGTTGCGGCGAACGCGCGCTCGGCCGCGATGCTTGACGTGGAAAACCGCACCCTTCTGCTGGCCCAGTCCACGGTGGATCCCGAGCTTTTCGCCGCCGTCCGCCACGTCCTGGCCAAACGCGTCCCCGGGCTGAAAATCGCGGACACGACCTGCCGCTTTCTCAAAAACCGGCAGACCGACATCCGTGAATTCGCCGAGTCGCTGGACTTTGTCGTGCTCGTGGCGGGACGGAGCTCCGCGAACGGCCGGCTGCTGTACGAGACCGCCCGCGCGAAGAACCGGAACACCTTTTTGATCGAGGCGCCGGATGAACTGAAGCGCGCCCTGTTCAAGAACGGGCACCAGGTCGGCATTTCCGGCGGCGCCTCGACACCCCGCTGGCAGCTCGACGAGATGCGCCTGTTCCTCGAAGAAATCGGAAACAGCCCGAAAGGGTTGAAAAATAGAAAAGGAGGACCATTTTTATGGCGGATGTTGAAAAAACAAACCAAGACGAAGTGACCGGCGTCCCGAACTTGGCGCCGGCACCGTCCGGCGAAGGAGGTGATCCGATCGAGCCCGCAGCCCAGCCCGTGAAACCGGCTTTCACGGCGGAACAGGCGAGGGCGGCTGAGGACCTGGGCTATTCCGAAGAGGAATACCTGAAGTTCAGCGAACTGTACGGACGCACCCTCAAGGACATCGACGAGGGACAGATCGTCACCGGCCGCGTGCTCGCCATTGCCAATCAGGAGGTGGTGGTCGACATCGGATTCAAATCGGAAGGCACGATTCCGCTCGAGGAATTCGGCATGCCTCCCGTGGTCAAGGTGGGCGACCGGGTCGACGTGTTCCTCGATTCCATGGAGGATTCCGACGGTCAGCTGATTCTGTCGAAGAAGAAGGCCGATTTCATGCGCACCTGGGACCGGGTGATCGACATCCACGACCAGGGGCTGACCATCCAGGGACGCTGCGTGCGCCGGATCAAGGGCGGCATCGTCGTCGATCTCATGGGCGTGGACGCGTTCCTGCCCGGCTCGCAGATCGACGTCAAGCCGGTCCGCGACTTCGACGCCCTCATCGGGCAGACGTTCGAATTCAAGATCGTGAAGGTCAACAAACTGCGCAAGAACATCGTCGTCTCCCGCCGCGCCATACTCGAGGAGAGCATGGCCGAGAAGCGGAAGGTGATCCTCGAGGAACTCCAGAAGGGTCAGGTGCGCGAGGGAACCGTCAAGAACATCACGGATTTCGGCGTGTTCGTCGATCTCGGCGGCGTGGACGGCCTGCTCCATATCAACGACCTCTCCTGGGGCCGGATCAACCATCCTTCCGAGGTGGTCAAGTTCGACGAGCATATCAAGGTCGTTGTTCTCGACTTCAACGAGGCGAAGGACCGCATCTCGCTGGGCATGAAGCAGCTCCAGGCCCATCCGTGGGAGAACATCGAGACGAAGTTCCCGGTCGGCACCATCGTGAAGGGCAAGGTGGTCTCCATCGCGGATTACGGCGCCTTTGTCGAGCTTCAGAAGGGCGTCGAGGGCCTGATTCACGTGTCCGAGATGTCCTGGACCCGGAACGTCGTGCATCCCTCGAAGATCCTCAACGTGGGGGACCAGATCGACGTCAAGATCCTCTCCATCGAGAAGGACCGGAAGCGCATCTCCCTGGGCATCAAACAGCTCCTGCCCGATCCGTGGGACCAGATCGAGGTCAAGTACCCGGTCGGCACCCGGATCAAGGGGCGCGTCCGCAATCTCACCAATTTCGGCGCGTTCGTGGAGATGGAGGACGGGATCGACGGCCTCATCCATATATCCGATCTGTCTTGGACCAAAAAAGTCAAGCATCCCAGCGAGGTCCTGAAAAAGGGTCAGGACGTGGACGTCATGGTGCTCGAAATCAACAAGGCCGAACGGCGCCTGTCGCTCGGCTACAAGCAGCTCACGGAGGATCCGTGGGCCGCCTTCGAGGAGACCTACAAGGTCGACACCATCACTCCCGTCAAGGTGACCAAGTTCATGGAAAAGGGCCTCGTGGTCGAACTGCCCCTCGGGCTGGAGGGATTCGTCCCCCTGTCGCAGATGCCCGAAAACTCCATGGCCCGGATCCAGCAGAATATCAAGGAAGGCGACGAGATCCAGCTCATCGTGATCGAGTTCGACCGCGAGAACAAGCGGGTCGTCCTTTCCCGCAAGAAACTGCTGGACGTGGAGAAGCAGAAAACCTCGTCGGCCGAATCGGTCGATGTATCGGCCTACCTCGACACGAACGCCGCGCCGGCCACGCTGGGCGAGATCTCCCTGGCGTCCGCGGACAAGCCGGCGAAGAAAAAAGCCGGCAAGAAGAAAGAGGACGCCGGCGACGCGCCTGCCGGGGAGGCCGCGGAAGAGGCGGCCCCCGAGGGCGAGCCGGCCGCGTAAAACGCCGGGCGGTACGCCGACCGGCGGTTGAACGCTGAACGCGGGGATCCGGCTGATTGTCCCGCGTTCCGCACCGGTATCATGGAGTCGGATCCGCCGGGGTCCGACTCCAAGTTTTTTTTGAGGCGGCGATGCCCACGGTTTCATTCCGCACATTGGGGTGCAAGCTGAACCAGGCGGAGACGGACGACCTGGCCGGACGGTTTCTGCGGCGGGGCTGGGCCGTGGTCGGCCCCGGGGAAGCCGCCGATGTGGCGGTCATCCACACCTGCACGGTGACCGGCCGGAGCGACGCCAAATGCCGCCAGGCGGTGTCGCACGCGCTGCGGTTGAACCCCGGAGCGGTGATCGTGGCGGCTGGATGCTACGCCCAGGTGTCCGCGGCTGAACTGGCCGCGATTCCGGGAGTGGATTACGTGGTCGGGACGGCCGACAAGTTCCGGCTCCCGGACCTGATCGAAGGAACGGCCAAACGGCGCGTCCCTCTGGTCGCAGTGTCCGACACCGTCACCCTGGCCGCCGGCTGTCCGGAAGGAACGGCCGGAACCGCCCCGGAACCCGTTGCGGCCGGCCGAACCCGCGCGTTTCTCAAGGTCCAGGCCGGATGCGACCGGCACTGCGCGTACTGCATCGTTCCGGCCGCGAGGGGACCGGGGAGGAGCGAGCCGCTCGAAACCGTGATCCGGAACGCCGAAGCGCTGACAGCCCGCGGGTTCACGGAAATCGTCGTGACCGGCACGCATATCGGAGACTATGGGAAGGATTTCCCGGGCGGCAGGCCGGATTTTCCGGACCTGCTCGACCGGCTCGCCCGCGTGGAGGGATTGGGCCGGATCCGTCTGACCTCCCTGGATCCGGACGAGTGCACGGAGGCCCTTTTGGACACGGTGGCGCGGCATGGCCGGATCTGCCGTCATTTTCACGTGTCCCTGCAGTCCGGGTCGGACGCCGTGCTCCGGATGATGAAGAGGCGGTATGACACGGAGACATTCGGCGCTCTCGTGCGGTCCATCGGAGAGCGGACGGATTTCTACGGACTCGGCACGGATGTGATCACCGGTTTTCCGGGGGAGACGGAAGCGCTGTTTCTGGAGACCGTCCGGTTCATCGAGTCATTGCCGTTCACCTATCTGCACGTTTTTCCCTTTTCGCCGCGGAAGAGCACGCCCGCGGCTTCGATGCCCGGGGCGGTGCCGGCCGGCGCCCGAATCGAGCGGGCCCGGGTTCTGCGGGCGCTGGGCGAAGAGAAGCGGAAGGCGTTCGTGAGGCGGGCCGTCGGCCGGACAATGGAGGTTCTCTTCGAATCCGGCGTCCGCGGCGGATTCCTCTCAGGGTTCTCGTCCGAATACCTCCGCGTCGAGGCGCAGGCCGGGCCGGACCGGGTCAACCGCGTCGTCCGGGTGCGGGTCACGGAGGCGCTGGAGGGGGGAATGGCACGAGGTATTCCGGAGGAGGGGAGCTTAGAATAAGTTCATTGTTCATAGTTCATGGTTCATAGTTCCCAGCGCACCCCCAAAAAACAAACAGCCGTAAGCTGAACCTTGCGGCTGTTTCTGTTCGGAGGGAGTTTGAAGTTCAAAGTTCAAGGTTCAAAGTTCAAAGCTCCCCGCCCCGCCCGCAAAAAAAAATAGCCGCAAGTTGAACCTTGCGGCTTCTTTTTTTTAACTATGAACGATGAACTTATTTTTGAAGAAGGCGACCCGTTTGCTGGTTCACCTTATCAGCCGGCTCAACAGCTCGTAGGAGCCGGCGGAGATCAGGGCGGCGAGCGGGATGGTTACGACCCAGGCCACAACGATGTTCATGGCCACGGCCCATTTGACGCTGGATCGGCTGTTCGTGGACCCGACGCCGACGATGGCTCCGGATATCGTGTGCGTGGTGGATACGGGGATGCCCAAGTGCGTGACCATGAAGATGGTGATTGCGCCGGCGGTTTCGGCGCAGAATCCGTGCACCGGCTTGAGCTTGGTCAGTTTCTGCCCCATGGTCTTCACGATGCGCCATCCGCCCACGGCCGTGCCGAGCGCCATGGCCAGGTTGCAGGAGATGATGATCCACGCGGTCTTGGAGTCGGATATGGAGAGCTGGGTCTCGGTGTTGAAAATGCCCGCCGCCACGAGAAGAGCCATGATGACACCCATGGTTTTCTGCGCGTCGTTTCCGCCGTGACCGAGGGAATACAGGGCCGCGGAGACGAGCTGGCCCCTCCGGAACACGCGATCCACCTCCGCCGGCCGCCACCTGCGGAATATCCAGTAAATGGCCACCATGATGATGAATCCGAGCACGGCTCCGATGATGGGGGCCAGGGGGATGAACTGGATCGTGGCCCACATCTTCTCCCAGCGGATGCAGGACCATCCTCCGTGCGCGATGCCCGCTCCGGCGAGTCCGCCGATCAAGGCGTGCGAGGAACTGGTGGGGAGGCCGAGCCACCACGTGATCAGGTCCCAGACCACGGCGCCGATGAGCCCGGACAGGACGACCACGACGAATTCGCGGTCGGACGGGACGATTTTCACGATTTTCGAGACCGTATCGGCCACGCGCGGGACAAAGACGAACATGGCGAGAAAGTTGAAGAACGCCGCCCAGAGCACTGCCACGCGGGGAGAGAGCACGCGGGTCGACACCACCGTGGCGATGGAGTTCGCCGCGTCATGGAACCCGTTGATCAGGTCGAACAGCAGCGCGATGGCGATGGTGATGACGACGACAATCCATACGGCGGATATCATGCGGAGTGTCCTGGCAGGGTTGAAAAAAAAGCCTCACGTGGAGGCAATGACGATCTCTTCGATCAGGTCCGCGACGTGCTTGCAGCGGTTGATCGCCTTCTCGAGACGCTCGAAGATTTCCTTCCACTTGATGAAGACCATGGGCTGGTCCTCCTTGATCAGGCGGCTCAGCGCGGACCGGACGACCTCGTCCCCCTGGCCCTCCAGGTCGTAGATGGCCTGGCAGCGCTCCTTCAGCACCTTGACGTTCTTCATGTTGCGGAGCGCCTTGAGCGCCCCTTCGATCTCGCCCGACGCCAGCACCAGGATATGCGCCATTTCCCGCGCCTCGGGCCTCATCTCGCGGAGCTCGTAGAGCTGAAAACGGTAGGCCGAGGCGTTGACGATGTCGATGATGTCGTCGAGCTGTTTGATGAGCTGGTGGATGTCCGTCCGCTCGATGGGCGTGATGAACGTCTTCTGGAGGGCCTCGATGCACTGGTTGGTGACCTTGTCCGCGTCGTGCTCCTGATCCTTGATCGCCTGGACATGCCCGGCCATGTCGCCCTTGCCGGAGGTGAGCTCCAGAAGCTCCCGGCAGGTCCGGATGGCGATCTGGCTGTGGGCTTCGAAAAAGTCGAAGAAGCTGTATTCGCGGGGGAGCAGTTTTCTGAACATGGGGCCTTTCGTTCCGTCGTGTGTCGCCTGGGATCGGCACAAAACCCAAATCCAATTAATTTAGACATGGGCCGGGCAAAAAGCAAATGATATTTCCCCGGCGGGAGAAGGAAGAATGAGATTGCCCAGGCTGCCAGAATTACGATAAATCAAAAACAAACAAATTATTAACCGGGTCGGTTCGTGTCCGGCATGACGAACCAGAGCAGGATGTAAACCAGAATTCCCGGGAAAGCGGCGCTGAGCGCAGAAACCAGCACATAGAGGATGCGGACCCGGTCCGCGGGCCATCCGAAATACTCTGCCAGTCCGCCGCACACACCCGCGATCCAGCGGTCTTTGGAGCGTCTGAGGGTTTTATCCGATACCGCCATCGGTTCTCCTTTCTTTTCAGTAAGGGGCATTCGCCCGTCTATGGTCCGGTCGGGTCGGGAACCCGTATCCCGTATCCCGCATGGAAGACGGGATGCCGCGTCCTCAGTTCTCTTCCCCCGAGAGGGACCAGGACCGGCCCGGATTCAGATCGAACAGGACGCCGACCGCCAGCGACCAGTCGCCGGATCCGGGGTCTGCGGCGAGGGACGTTTCGTATTCCGCGACAGCCGGATTTCCCAGGGTGTTCTCGTACGGATCCTCGCCCTTCACCTTCAGGCCGCTGAATCCGATTTTTTTCACCCGGCCGAACGCGATCCAGCGTTTCCCCAGCCGGAAATCGCATCCGGCCGTGAAATACTGGGCGAAACCGGTGATGTCCGCCTCGATTTCGGACTCCGTCATGGCCGTCCGGGTCGATGCCGTGCACGTGTAGCGGTAATACCCCGCGCCCAGGCCGATGCACGGCCTGAGACTGCTCAGGATCACGAGCGGCTTGGATGCCAGCAATTCGATTTCAGCCGGAAAACCGGAGATGCGGGTCTCGGTCCTGTACCGTCCGCCCATCATGAGCGAGTTTGTCTCGTAGAACCGGCTGTTCACGCCATAACCGCCGGACGCCTGGACCAGCAGATCGCCGGCCAGCCTGAAACGGAGCACACCGCAGGCATTCACAGGCGCCGGCGCGTTAGAAAGGGCGTTTCCGCCTTCCGGCCTGAACACGGCCGGTCCCAGCGAGACACCCAGCTGCTGGCCGAAGCAGGCGCCCGCGGCCGTGAGCCATACGGCGAGAATCAGCGATTTTTTCATGCGGTCCTCCTTGAGAGGTGGAAGTGCAGAGTCGCCGGCTGAGGCCGCGGGAACAGGCCTCAGCCGGCGGACGGTCCGGCAGACGAACCGGGGTTTACGCCCGGACCTTGGACAGTGGGATATACGGATTTCGTGCGGCCGGGTTCTGCCGGAATTGCGTTTTTTTTCTGTGATCCGTCGCCGCATGAGCCGGCCTGCCCGGCTTCCCGGTCCGGGAAAAGCCTCATTTCGATCAACATACGACCACTGGGCGGGAAAGTCAAGGCGTTCAAAAAGCGCTTGATTCTGTCCGCTGAATTGCATACAATTGATTGAAACTCATCATTCACCAATCCCAAAACCGGCATGTTTGCGAAAGTATTGAGCGCGGCAGTGCTGGGCATCGAGGGCTACATCGTCCAGGTTGAAACCCATTTCGAGGGCGGATTGCCCGCTTTCGTGACCGTGGGGCTTCCGGACAGCGCAGTCAAGGAATCCAAGGAGCGGGTGTGCGCGGCGATACGGAACGCCGGGTATTACCTGCCGAACAAGCGGATCACGGTGAACCTGGCCCCCGCCGACATCCGGAAGGAGGGGTCCGCCTACGATCTGCCCATGGCCATCGGCATACTCGCGGCCAGCGGTCAGATCGATCCGGAAAAACTGCGGGGCACTGTGGTGCTCGGTGAACTGGCGCTGGACGGCCAGGTCCGGGCGATACGCGGCGGGCTCCCCATCTCCGTCGCGGTGCGCGACGCGGCCGTGCCGGCCATCCTGCTTCCGAAGCAGAACGCGAAAGAGGCCGCCATGGCCCTGGGGCTGGCCGTGCATCCGGTCGAGACTTTGAGGCAGGCCGTGGAAATCCTCGACGGGGAGCGGACAGATCCGCCCTTCACGGTCTCGGTCGAGGACGTCTTCAGCCGCGTCGCCTCCTACGGCGTGGATTTTCAGGACGTCAAGGGCCAGGAGCACGTCAAGCGCAGTCTTGAAGTCGCGGCCGCGGGCGGTCACAACGCGCTGATGATCGGTCCCCCGGGATCGGGAAAAACGATGCTGGCGAAGCGCATCCCGACCGTGCTGCCGGACCTGACGCTCGAGGAGGCGCTCGAAACCACCAAGATCCATTCGGTCGCGGGCCTTCTGCCGGCGGACACCGCGCTCATCGCCACGCGGCCGTTCCGCTCGCCGCACCACACCATTTCGGACGCGGGACTCATCGGCGGCGGCCACCTGCCCAGGCCCGGGGAGGTCAGCCTCGCACACCACGGCGTCCTGTTTCTCGACGAACTCCCGGAATTCCGGAAGAACGTGCTCGAAGTCCTGCGTCAGCCCATGGAGGACGGCCGCGTCACCATCTCGCGCGCCGCGCTCACGGTGACATACCCGGCCGTGTTCATGCTGGTCGCGGCCATGAATCCCTGTCCCTGCGGCCATTTTGGAAACCCGTTGCATTCCTGCACGTGCACGGTCATGGACGTTCAGCGGTACCGCGCCCGCATCTCGGGACCCCTGCTCGACCGCATCGACATACACGTCGAGGTGCCAGCCATTCCCTACCGGGAGCTGGCGGGCCGCGCCGCGGGCGAGACGTCCGAAACCGTGCGCCGCCGGGTCATGGCAGCCCGGCGCATGCAGACCGAGCGTTTCAAGGGAAGGCCGGGCGTGTACTGCAACGCGCACATGACGCCGAAGGACATCCGGAAATACGGAGTGGTCGGCCCGGAGAGCGACGCCCTGCTGGGCCGCGCGATCACGCGCCTGGGCCTGTCGGCCCGCGCCTACGACCGCATCCTGAAAGTCTCCAGGACCATTGCGGACCTCGACGCGTCCGAATCCATACGTCCGGAACACATTTCCGAGGCCATTCAGTACCGGAGCCTCGACCGGGATTTCACGACCATGGTCTGATCCGACCGTCGGGTGCCGTCCGGATGCATCAGGCATCCGCCGGCTCAAAAAGCCTGTCCGGCCGGCCGATCGCATCCATCTGAAGGAAGAAGACATGCCCGAATCCATGCTGGACATCGCAGACCGGGGAGAGGTGACTGTCGCGAGCGTGCGGTGCCGCAAGCTCTACCAGCAGGCCGTGCCGGCCTTCCGTGCGGAAATGCTCGGTCTCGTCGAACAGGGGCGCCGATCCGTTCTGGTCGATCTCAGCGGCGTGGACGTGATGAACAGTTCGGCGCTGGGCGTCGTCATCCTGACCTACGACCGGGTGACCAAGGCGGGCGGACGCTTCGCCGTGGCCGGGCTGGGGGCCATTCTGAAGGAGCTCTTCGAGCGCATGCACCTGGGGGATCTGTTTCCGATGGCGGGGAGCGTGGAGGAGGGAGTCGCGGTTCTATCCGGGCAGAAAAATATCCCTGCCCAATAGCATGGCTATAAAGAACCGTGGGTCACACGGTGGGTGCCCCCCTGACGTTTTTTACTTCCACTCGATGGAGGCCTGTAATACGCGTCCAGAGTCGGGCTCCCTGTCATTCTGATTTGTAGGTTCTTTATAGATGTGGTTGCTACTGGAGCAGGGATTGAAACTCCTGTGGCACGAAATCAATTTCTGAAAAATTACCGTGAATGTCAAGGGAAAACGGAAGGTCCGGAACGGCCGGTTCCGGCCGTCCGAAAAGGAGGCGGGTATGCTGGCCTGGAAGAGAATCTGGACGGCGCTGATCATCGGGTTCGCTGCGGCGGCCCTCGGCCAGGATGCGCCCGCGTCGCGCGGTCTCCGCGTGTTCCAGACCGCCAAGGACACGCCGGACCGTCTCGCGGAAAAGGCCGGCCTCGCTTTCGAATCCGTGTCCGCAGACGCATTCTTCGACAACCGCATCACCTCGGTCTGGGTGGAGCCGGGCCGGACCTATCAGACCATCGAGGGATTCGGCGGCGCCTTCACCGAATCCGCGGCCGTGACCTTCTACAAGCTGAGCCCGGCGAAACGCGCGGCCGTGCTCGAGGCGTACTTTGATCCCGTCCGCGGGAACGCCTACACGCTCTGCCGCACGCACATCAACAGCTGTGACTTCTCCACGGGCAACTACGCGTACGCCGAGACACCGGGGGATTTCGAGTTGAAGAGATTCAGCATCGAAAGGGACCGGAAGGCGCTGATCCCCCTGATCCGCGAAGCGTTCCGCGCGGCCGGCGGCCCGCTTAAGCTGTTCGCCTCGCCCTGGAGCCCGCCGGCCTGGATGAAAACCAACGGGAAGATGAACAACGGCGGCAAGCTGAAACCGGAATGCCGCGGCGTCTGGGCGGAATACTTCGTCCGATACATCCGCGAATACGCGAAGGAGGGCATTCCGATCTGGGGACTCACCCCGCAGAACGAGCCTGAGGCCACCCAGACCTGGGATTCCTGCGTGTTCACGGCCGGGGAACAGCGCGACTTCATCCGCGACCACCTGGGGCCCGCGCTCGAGCGGGCCGGGCTCTTCAACGTCCGCGTGATCGGGTACGACCACAACCGGAACCGCCTGCCCGAATGGGCACAGACCATCCTCTCCGACCCCGCGGCCGCCCGGTACGTGTGGGGCATGGGATTTCACTGGTATGTCAGCGACAATTTCGACAATGTGCGACTCGCGCACGAGCTGTTTCCGGACAAGGCCCTGCTCTTCACCGAGGGATGCCTCGGGCCGTATGACGAGAAAGAGCTGGACGACTGGAGCATGGGAGAAGCCTACGGAAAATCCATGATCGCGGACCTGAACCGCTGGACCGTGGGCTGGGTGGACTGGAACATCCTGCTCGACGAGACCGGGGGGCCCAATCACGTGGGTAATTTCTGCTTCGCGCCCGTGCATGCGGACACGCGGACGGACGGCCTGCATTTCATGAATTCCTATTTTTATATCGGCCATTTCTCCAGGTTCATCAGGCCGGGCGCCGTGCGCATCGCATCGGCCGCTTCCGTGGACGAACTCGAAACCACGGCGTTCCGGAACCCGGACGGCTCCCTGGCGCTCGTGGTCCTGAACCGGACCGATAAAACGGTTCCCTACGCGGTCAGGCTGGGGGACAGATCCGTAAAAACAGAGAATCCGGCCCATTCGATCAGGACGTACGTCTTTCAAGATAAGTAGCGCATGGGCGAAACGCGGAGCGAACCGGAACCCCCCGCGGGTTGGTCAAAACCCGCGGGAGGTTGTCCCGCCAGGCGGTGAATCGGGTATGACAAAAGCAGGTTGAAGCAAATCATAATATATTGATTTTAAAGTCATTAAATCGGTTCCAGCCCCGACTCTTAACCTCCTCTCCGGTCGATTTTCATATACTTTTTTCAAAAAATTACGTACATTGAAATAGAATGGGGAATAGGAGCCTATCTATGAGATTATTAAAGCATTCTGGGGTCTTCAAAGGGTTCCTGACAACGTTATTCCTGCTCGGCGCGGCCGGGCTCGGGGCCGCGAACACCGTTGAAGTGCTGAAAATCGAAGGCGCGATCACACCCGTGACCGCCAAATACATAGATGAGGCCATACGCCTGGCCGAAGACAACCAGGCCGAGTGCCTGGTCATACAGATGGATACACCGGGCGGCCTCATGGAAGCCACCTGGTCAATAGATAAGTCCATACTCGCCTCCCTGGTGCCGGTCATCGTATACATCTTTCCCAGCGGAGGCAGGGCCGCCTCAGCCGGCGTCTACATCTCATACGCCAGCCACCTCATCGCCATGGCCCCCTCCACCCATCTCGGATCCGCGCATCCGGTAGCCATGGGCGGACAGGATTCATCGAAGACCATGATGGAGAAGATCACCAATGACGCGGTGGCCCATATCAAGGGCCTGGCCGAGAAGCGGGGCCGGAACGCGAAATGGGCCGAGCAGGCGGTGCGCGAAAGCGTTTCCATCACGGAAACCGAGGCGGTCTCGAAGAAAGTCGCGGAAATCATCGCCAAGGACCTCGGCGATCTGCTGGACCAGCTGGACGGACGCACGGTCAGGCTCGACAGCGGCGTCGAGAAAACCCTTCAGACGAAGGACGCGGGCGTCCGGCATTCGGCCATGGACTGGCGCTACCGCATCCTCGATAAGATTTCGGATCCGAATATCGCATACATTCTCATGATGCTGGGCATCTACGGCCTGTTTTTCGAGCTGTCCAATCCGGGCGCCATTCTGCCCGGCGTAATCGGCGGCATTTTTCTCATCCTCGCGTTTTTCGCCCTGCAGGTGCTGACGGTCAACGCGTCCGGCGTGCTGCTGATACTCCTTGCCATCCTGTTTTTCATCGTCGAAGTGAAGGTCAACAGCCACGGATTGCTGGCGATTGGAGGAATTGTGGCCATGTTTCTGGGATCCCTCATGCTGTTCAAGTCCCCGGAAATGCGGGTTTCATTGAGCATCATCATCACCACCGTTCTGTGTTCGGCCCTGTTTTTTGTTTTCGCGCTGGCCCTTGCGGCCCGGGCGCACCGTTTGAAAATCACCACCGGAGAAGAGGGCCTGGTCGGCGAGATCGGAACGGTTGTCGATGCCATACGCGAGGAGGGCAAGATTACCGTACACGGTGAAATCTGGACAGCCCGAAGCAAAAAACCGGTAAAAAAGGGGGAAAAGGTGGTTGTCCGGTCGGTGGACGGACTTGTTCTGGATGTTTCATCGATCGAAAGCCGGGGAAAATAATATTTCCGCGCCTGTCCGTCCGCTCCCGCGTCCCCCGATTCTATCGGCGGGGAATCGGACGCCCGCGGAAGGATGTTTTCATCACACACCCATGAATGGGAGGTCGTCATGTCCACTTCGTTGATCGTCGTGCTTTTTTTCGTTCTGTTCCTTCTCGCCAACTCAGTCCGCATTCTTCGGGAGTATGAACGGGGCGTCATTTTCCGTCTGGGACGCCTGATCAAAGCCAAGGGGCCGGGACTCATCCTCCTGGTCCCGGTCGTAGACAAGATGGTGAAGGTCAGCCTGCGCACCATCCCCATGGAAGTGCCTCCCCAGGACGTGATTTCAAAGGACAACATTTCCGTGAAGGTGAATGCGGTGGTGTACTTCCGCGTGGTCGATGCCAACAAGGCCGTCACCGACGTGCAGGACTACCTGTATGCCACGTCCCAGCTCGCGCAGACGACGCTCCGGTCCACGCTCGGCCAGTTCGAACTCGACCAGCTCCTGTCGGAGCGCGAGACCATCAACGAGAAACTCCAGGATATTCTGGACAAGCACACGGGGCCCTGGGGCATCAAGGTGGCGCTGGTGGAAGTCAAGAACATCGATCTTCCGGACGAAATGAAGCGGGCCATCGCGCGCCAGGCCGAGGCCGAGCGTGAACGCCGGGCCAAGGTCATCCACGCGGACGGAGAATTCCAGGCATCGCAGAAGCTGGCGGACGCGGCCCACATCCTCGGCAAGGAACCGACTTCCATGCAGCTTCGTTTCCTCCAGACCCTCGTGGAAGTCGCGGCGGAGAACAATTCGACCACTATCTTCCCGGTTCCGATCGACCTGTTCAAGCCTTTCCTGGAAAAAGCGGCGGAATCGAAGAAATAACGGTCATCTGCGGGGCGGGAATCCGTCCGATGACGGACGGATTCCCGGTTCCCGCTCATGAAACGGACCGGCCCCACAATGCCGGACCGGAATCGCAAGATCAATCGAAAAACAAGGGAATCATGGAAGACCGAATCAAAACCGGCCTCTGGCCGCGCGTGAAATCGGCCGCGGGCTGGGGCCTCTTTCTGGGCATCTGCGACTATGTGGTGGCCTGGAGCATCACGAACGACATCACCGCGTGGGCGGTGCGCGCCGTTGTCCTTGTTCAGACTCTCATGGGCGCGGCGATCGGAGCGGAGAAATGGTCCGCGTCCTGGTGGGTGAAGGGACTCGTGTTCGGGTTTGGATTCAATATCCCCCTGGCCGCCGGCCTGGCCGTGTTCGGAGGAGACTGGGGAAGGTCCCTGGCCCCCTGGATCCCGTTCACGGGCGCGGCCATCGGCGTGTTCATGGAATGGATCCTGAACAGGAACCGGCCATGATGAAAATCCTGAGAACAGCCGCACTGGGCTTTTGTCTTTTAACGGCCTCGAACCTGCGGGCCGCCGGGTCCGTCAAGGCGGTCACCGGTGCCGGCGTCGACTCGGTCCCGGCCGCGTCCGGCCCTGCCTTCCGGGACGGGATCTACAGGGCCGAGAGCCCGGGCTGGACCGGCATGTCCGTGGCCGTGCATATCGAAGACGGCAGACTGGCCTGCGTCGAGGTGCTGAAGGCGAAGGGGACGCCCCGGTATTATGACCGAGTCGTGCGGCGCCTTCCGGTCCTGATGAAGGAAAAAGGATCGGCGGAAGTCGACGGCATCACCGGCGCCACGCTGTCGTGCAACAGTCTGAAGGAGGCGGTGCGGGCCGCGCTGAAACAGGCCCGGCCCGACACCCTGCCGTCGCGGTAGGTTCCCGTGCAGTCCCGGATACAGATTCCCCGAGGGAGCTCCGCCGGATCGGGAGAAGGGCGGCGCGGTTGAAAACCGCTGTCACACGGAGAGGTTTCCTCGCAGCCGCGGCCGGGGTCGCGGCAGGCGGCTGGATCGGCCCGGCGGGCCGCCTCAGTTGCGCGGAAGGGCCGGCCGGCAGAGAGGCCCGTCATTACCGCAGGCTCGCGGGAAACAAGGTGCAATGCGGCCTGTGCCCCTGGGAGTGTCTGGTGGACGAGGGCAAACGAGGCAAGTGCGGGGTGCGGGAAAACCGGGGCGGCCGTTTCTTCAGCCTGGTGTACGGCCGGGTGGCGGCTTCTCACGTGGATCCGATCGAGAAGAAACCGTTCTACCACGTACTGCCGGGCAGTCCGGCCTATTCCCTCTCCACTGTCGGATGCAATTTCACCTGCCGCTTCTGCCAGAACTGGGATCTGTCCCAGCGGAGTCCGGAAGATGCCCCGGTCTCCGAGCGTCCGGCCGCCTCGGTCGCGGAGGCGGCATCCCGCGCCGGATGCAGGGTGATCGCATTCACGTATTCCGAACCCACCGTGTTCAACGAGTTCGCGGTCGATACCGCCGTCGCGGGCCGGCGTCTCGGAATCCGGAGCGTGGTCGTCTCCAACGGGTTCATCCGGAGGGAGCCGCTCGATGACCTGTGCGGTGTGATCGACGGATACAAAGTCGATCTGAAGTCAATGGACGACCGGTACTACCGTTCCGTGTGCGGCGGCCGGCTGGCGCCGGTGCTCGACACTTTGATCCGCCTGCGAGAGAGGAAAGTCTGGTGTGAGATCGTTGTTCTCGTGGTCCCCACGCTCAACGATTCCGACGACGGTTTCCGAAAACTCGCGGGATGGGTGGTGAAGGAGATGGGGCCGGACGTGCCGGTCCATTTTTCCCGTTTCTATCCGCAGTACAAGCTGAACAACCTGCCGCCGACGCCGGCGGCCACGCTGGAACGCGCCTGGTCCATCAGCCGTGAGGCGGGGCTGAATTTCGTCTATCTCGGCAACCTGCCCGGGCACGAGGCGGAAAATACGTTCTGCCCCGGATGCGGCAGGGCCGTCATCCGCCGCTCCGGTTTCTCTGTGCGGGAGACGCATCTTCGCGGCGGAAGGTGCGGTTTCTGCGGACGCGCCATACCGGGCGTCTGGACCTGACCGGGAGGAGGGTCGCGCCATGAATCTGTCAGCGAGCGCATTCCCGCGCAGCGGGACGGCGGGGAGCCTCAAACGCGGCGGAACTGCCTTCACTCTGCTGGTTCTCGGGTCATGCCTGTCGTTCTGCCAGCATCGGCAGACGGTCGCGGCCAAGGTGAGGCCCGCGGCCCGGGCGGGTCAGTTCTACGCCTATTCCGCGATCGAGCTCCGCGAGCAGGTCCGGCACTTCCTGTCCATGGCCGTTGCCCCTGCGCCGGACGGGGAGATCCGGGGCCTCTGGGCGCCGCACGCGGGTTATGAATACAGCGGCGCGACCGCGGCCGCGGCCTGGCGACAGGTGTCCGGCAAGACCTACGACGCCGTGCTGGTGGTCGGACCCAGCCATTACCGGGCGTTCCGGGGCGCGGCAATCGCCGACTGGGATTCGCTCGCCACGCCGCTCGGCCGTGTCGCCGTCGACCGGGGCCTGGTCCGGGCGCTCACAGCCGCGGATCCATGGATCACGATTGTCCCCGGAGTCGACGACGGAGAGCATTCCGTCGAGGTCCAGCTCCCGTTCATCCAGACCGCGCTTCCGGGCGTGCCGGTCGTGCTGATGCTCACGGGCGACATGCCGCTTGACCAGGCCGGTCGAATCGCGGCCGCGATCACATCGGCATGCTCCGGCCGGCGTGTGCTGCTGGTCGCCAGTTCGGACATGTCGCATTTTCCGTCGGCCGCGGATGCCCGTCGCTCCGACGGCGAGGTGCTCGCAGCCGTGTCGCGATACGACACGAAGCGGATCCTGGCGCTCGAGGCCCGGTCGCGGACCCGGGGAATCCCGAATCTGGACTGCGCGCTGTGCGGATCGGGCGCGCTGGTCACCGTCATGCTGGCGGCCCGCGCCATGGGCGCGGACCACGCGGTTCAGCTGGCCTATGCCCATTCGGGGGACGTCACGGGCGACGCGGAACGGGTGGTCGGGTACGGGGCGGCCGCTTTTGTCGGTCCGGCGGGTTCACTCAGTCAAGGAGGCGGCAACGTGGAACCGGAATCCATCAAATTCACCGCGGAAGAGAAAAAAACGCTGTTCCGTGTGGCGCGTCAAAGCATTCTCGCCGCGCTGGACGAACAGCGTCCCCCGGAATTCAGCGTCGAGTCGCCGAATCTGCTCGTCAAGCGCGGCGTGTTCGTGACGCTTGAGAACCGGGGCCGCCTGCGCGGGTGCATCGGTCATTTCGAACCCGACCTGCCCCTGTTCGAAATCGTGTCCCAGATGGCCGTCGCGGCCGCGACCCAGGATTACCGGTTCGCCCACAACCCGGTCACGGAACGCGAGATGAAGGATATCGATATCAAGATTTCAATTCTGTCCCCGCTGAAAAAAATCGATTCCGTCGAGGAAATCGAGGTCGGCAGGCACGGCATCTGGATCCGGCAGGGCATGCGGAGCGGCACCTATCTTCCCGAAGTGGCGACGGACATGGGCTGGACGCGGGAGCAGTTTCTGGAAAGCTGCTGCGCGGAGAAAGCGGGCCTGCCGGCCGATGCCTGGAAGGGGGAGGCGGACATCTACGTTTACACCTCGCAAGTCCTTCAGGAAAAATGAGAAACCTCTTGTTATTTCAGGTGAAAAAAGCTAAATTTCCGGGACCCATTCTGTTGTGCATCGGAGGCATTCATGAAAGTGGACATGAAAGAACAGGGCAACGCGGCCGTACTCCTCGTCAAGGGAAACCTGATGGGCGGTCCCGAGACGCTGGCGGTTCATGAAAAGGTCCGCGAGCTGGTCGGTTTGAAAAAGACGAATGTGGTGATCGATCTGTCCGGCGTGGCCTGGATCAACAGTTCCGGCCTGGGCATGCTCATGGGATGCCTCACGTCGGTCCGGAACGCGGGCGGAGAGATGCGCGTCACCGGCGTGACGGAGAAGGTCAAGAATCTGTTCGTGATCACCAAACTCATCACGTTATTCGAAACCTATGAAACGGTCGACGAGGCGGTCGCCTCTTTCGGTTCGAAATAAACCGGTTTCCGGCATTTCCGGCGGTCAACGGGCGGGGGATGGACCCGCCCGTTTTCGTAGGGCCGGTTCCCGCGGACGCGCAAAACCGGCCGGCCGGGGCAATCGGATCCGCGGGTTGGCCGGCACCGGGCGCCCGGCGACCGTGTCCGCTCAGGGGCGCGGCTTGAATCTGTCAGCGAGCGAATCCCCCCAGCTCCGCTGGACCAAGCCTTCGGTTTTTTGAAATTGAAGGTCGGCTGCGCTGGACCAAGCTATCGGATTATTTCATTATTGAAGGCCCGACGCTTGTCTTCAATATAAAATAAGTATAATTGCTTGATCCCGTGCAGCGGGCGGCGGGGAATGCGAGCGGATATAAAATGGTTTCTTCTCTACAGATCGAAGATTCTCCGGCTTCGCCGGACCAAGCAACAAGATTCTTACTGATTGAAGGCCCGCGGCTTGTCTTCGATAATTCGTAAATACAATCGCTTGATCCCGCGCAGCGGGGCCGCGGGGAGCTTCGACGCGGCCGCGCTCCGGAACGCTTCGGCCCCGGTCGCTTCGGCGCTGGAGCGTTTCGAAGCGGAATTCATCGCGTCGCTCGACGCCGCGGAAAGCGCCGGCCATCCGGCCCTGAAGGCGCCTCTCCTGCTTTCAGGCAAGCGGCTCCGGCCCCTGCTCCATCTTCTCGCCCAGGGCGCCGGCCGTCCCGAACGGCCCCCGGAACCCGGCGCCGCCGTGCTCATCGAACTCCTGCATATCGCGAGCCTGCTTCACGACGACGTGGTGGACGGCACTGACCGGCGGCGCGGGCTGAAAAGCCTGAACGCGGCTGAAGGCAACCGGTTCTCCGTCCTGTCCGGCGACTATCTCATGGCGAAGACGCTGTCCCTGGCGGTCCGCCGTCCCGATCTTTTTATACTGCCGGCCTTGTCCCGCGCCCTGCTGGCCATGACCACCGCGGAATTGAAGCAGACGCTGTCCGGCAACGCCGCGGCTGTGTCCGAAGCGGATGTGCTTGAAATCGCATACGGAAAAACCGCGTGCCTGATGGAGACGGCCTGCGAACTCGGGGGTCGTCTGGCCGGCGCGGACGAAAGCCGGGTGCGGGCGTTGGGCCGGTTCGGCAGGCATTTCGGGCTTGCCTATCAGATCCGTGACGATATACAGGACGTCACCGGAGACGCGAAGACGCTCGGCAAGCCGGTCGGGCAGGATGCGGGCGGCGGGAAATGGACGCTTCCACTGGTGTACAGCCTCGGCGCATCCGGCGCCGGCGACAGGATCGCGTGCCTGCGCCGCATGGAAAGGCGGACCGCTGCGGATGTCGCGTGGATTCACGCGTTCATCCTGCGTCACGGCGGCGCGGAGGCGGCCGAACGGAAAGCGGTCGCGGAGCTCGACGAAGCGGTCCTGCGGCTCTCGGGACTGCCTGAATCTCCCTGCCGGTCGTCTCTGGCCCTGCTCTGCGGCCGGCCGGTCTCCGCCGGGATCGGAACGGCCTCTGTGCCGAGGGAGGATGATCCGGGGCCGGAGCGGCATTCCGAGGGCGCGGGCTTCGGTTCGCTCCGGAGCGCCGGGGGAGGCCGCCCGTGACCGCGTCGATTCAATGGCGTCCGGCCGCGCTTCTCATTCTGTCCGTCCTTCCGGGCCTTCTGACAGGTTGCCGGGGCGGCCGCCTCGCTTCTCCGGTGAACGCCGAAGCTTTTCTGACGGACACCCACGTCAAGATCACGGTTTACGAAGCGGATTCCGGCGAAGCCGGCGTCCGGGCGGCCATTCAGCGGTGCATACACGAAATGCGCACGGCCGAGGGCCGCACCACGGCGCATGTGGATACCAGCGACATCGCGGCCGTCAATGCAGCGGCCGGTACGCGGCCGGTGGCGGTCGGCGCTGAAACCTTCGGCCTGATCGAAAAGGCCCTTGAAGCGTCGCGCCTGACCCGCGGCGGATACGACGCCGTTCTGGGCGGGCTGAAAATTCTCTGGGGATTCGGAACCGACCGGACGGCGGTCCCGGACAGGGCCGAGTTGAATCGACGGCTCCGGGCCTCCGGCATGCGGCAGCTCGAGCTCGGGGACGGAACCGTTTTTCTGAAGAGCCGCGGCGCGTCCATGGATCTCGGCGGGCTCGGAGAGGGATACCTGATCGACCTGGCCGTTCGGTCCCTGCGCAGCAGCGGCGTCCGTTCCGGCATCGTGGAGGCCACCGGCGATCTCGCGGTTTTCGGCAGGCATCCGGAGCGTCCGCACTGGCGCATCGGCGTCAAGAATCCGCGCGACCCGGAAGGCCCCCTCATCGGGGTGATCCGCCTGAAGGATACGGCAGTGGCCACCTCCGGTGATTACGAGCGGGTTTTCGTCGAGAACGGAAAACGCTACTGCCACATCCTCGATCC
>CAZNXX010000022.1:0-28260 GCA_964577095.1 uncultured bacterium
CGACGACAACCTGCTGGACGAGGTGCCCTGGATCGAAGGGGCCTGGATGATCAAGCACAACGGCAAGTATTACTACAAGTATTCCGCGCCCGGCACGGAGTTCAAGGGATACGCGGACGGCGTGTACACAGCCGATTCGCCCATGGGCCCCTGGACCTACGCGGATTACAGCCCGGTCGACCACAAACCCTCGGGCTACATCTGCGGCGGCGGGCACGGCGCCACGTTCCGGGACAAGGAAGGCAACTGGTGGCACATCGGCACCCTGACCATTTCCGTGAAGCACATGTTCGAGCGGCGGCTGGGGCTTTACCCCGTCGGATTCACGGCGGATGGTCAGATCACCACCAATACGGAATTCGGCGATTTTCCGCAGTTCATGCCGGGCGTGAAAGCCGATCCGGCGACGGACAACTTCGCGGGCATGCTGCCGCTTTCGTACGGCAAGCGGACCCTGGCCTCCTCGTCCCTGGCCGGATACGGATCCCATCTGGCGTCCGACGAGGACAGCCGGACCTACTGGTGCGCGACCTCCGGGAACGCCGGAGAATGGCTGATGCTCGACCTGGGCAAGGAATGCGCCATCGGGGCCGTGCAGGTGAATTTCGCGGACCAGAATTCAACTCCCGCGCTGGTGCGCGGCCGGGATAATCCGGTGTACCAGCAGTACCGGCTGGAGGGATCCTCCGACGGAAACGCATGGACCATGATTCTTGACAAGAGCGCCACGACCGAGGACGCGTCGGACGATTACACGGAGCTGGCTTCACCCGCGACAGCCCGGTACGTCCGTCTCACCAACGTGCACATGCCGGGCGGCGAGTTCTTCGCGGTCCGCGACCTGAGAATTTTCGGCACTCCCGACGGGACCCGCTTCACGCCCGCGACCGGAGTGGCCGTGCAGCGGGACGCGGCGGACGGCCGCGACGCGGTGATCCGCTGGACGGCCGTGCCGGACGCCGACGGCTACCTGGTGCGATACGGCCTCACCGCGGACCGGCTCTTCAACCAGTACATGGTTTTCAACGCGGACAGCGTCGTGATTCACAGCCTGAACCACGGCGTGGACTACGTCTTCGAGGTCGAGGCATTCGACGGCGGCACGGAGGTCTACGTACCGACAGGCGAATTCAAGTCCTCGCAGTCCGGCGGCTGGGACGATGCCAGCACCTGGGCGCGTTTCGACGGAGCGGACTGGGTGCATCCGGCCCCCTCCGTTCCGGGGCCGGCCGACGGGCCGATCTCCATTCTGGAAGGACATACGGTGACCGTGGCTGGCGCGGATTCCGCGGATCAGGTAACGGTCGCGGCCGGCGGGACGCTTGATATCCAGTCCGGCGGCGTTTTGAAAGTGAAGAACGGCATCGGCCTGGATCTGTCCGTGGACGGAACGGTCCGCAATTCAGGCAGCATCTCCGTGGCGGACGGTGCGACTCTGTCCTTCGCCAACGAAGCTGTTTACGAGCACGCCCAGGACGGCGGGGCGATTCCGACCGCATCCTGGAAGGCGAATTCCACCTGCCTGATCAGCGGGCTGGTCAGCTCCGCTCCCTCGAAAGGGAACCAGGATTTCCGAAACATCACCTGGAATTGCCCGAATCAGACGGCGAACCTGAGTCTCAAATGGGCGGGAAACACGATTTCCGGCGACATCACGGTGCTGAGCACGGGCACGGGCCGGTGGCAGATGTGCGCCCCGTCCGCCGGCGACAGCGCGTTCGTAACGATCCTCGGCGGCGTGGTCCAGGCCAGCGGTCAATTCACCTCCAACGGCACGGGCAATGCCGAAACGGCTGTCCTCATCGACCAGGCAGGGGATGTTCAGGTTTCGGGCGGCAATTTTTCGGTCAGCCGCGGATCACAGGGCGGAACCGGCACCACCGAATGGAGACTGGGAGGAAACGTCTCGATCGTGGACGCCACGACCCAGAATTCCAACCCGGCGGGAGCGGTTTTCGTGTTCGCGGGAAGCGGTGAAGCGCAGACCCTGACGCTCGAGAATGTGACCTACGGCGGGGGAGGGCTCCCGATCGCGGTGGACAGCGGCGCCGTGCTCGACATGGGGACTGCCGTGCTCAGGGGGAGCGCGGGTTTCCGGCTGAACCCGGGCGCCACGCTGCTCACCGGCCATCCGGGCGGAATCGATTCTTCCATCTCGTGCGCCGGGACAGTCAGCCTCGACGCCGACGCGGGGTACGGGTTCAACGGCGCGAGCCCGCAGGTGACTGGCAGCCGCATGCCGGCCGCCGTGCGCGACCTGATCCTCGGAAATGCGGCGGGCATCACGCTGACGCAGGCCGTGACCGTCAACGGAACCCTGTGGATGGGGAACGGGGTGCTGTCGCCCCAGAGTCCGGGTTTCACCTACGGCCCGTCGTCCACGCTCCGGTATTCGGGAACTGCGGCCCAGAGGACCACGGATCTGGAATTCCCGGACTCGGGCGGTCCGCGGAATCTGGTCATCGACAATTCGAAAGGTGTCACCCTGCACGCCTCCCGCGGGGTGGACGTTCTCGACCTCCACGCAAAATTGAAGCTCGAAAACACCGTCCTGACCGTGGACGCGGTTCCGAACGGGTCCTCGACCGCTTTCGTCAACACGGGCACGGGCGCGTTGAAAATCAGATCCGTCGGCGCGGAAGAGACATTCTTTCCGGTCGGCACCTTGGTTTACACGCCGGTCTGGATCACGAACGCGGGCGCGACGGACGCGATTCGAGTGAACGCGGCCCAGGACATCCCAGCCGCGCCCTTCGGAGGACGGGTGAAGATCCGATGGACCATCAACGAGGACGCGGCCGGCGGGGGAGACTACACCCTGCGTCTGGGATGGATGTCCTCGATGGAAGATGCCGCGTTTAAAACGAACCGGCCGGGGTACGCGAGAATTTTCAGCATGACGGAAGCGGGCGCGGTCGAAGCCGGAAGCGGGCCGACCGATTCGCAGTTTTACGAAAACCCCTACTGGATTTCGAGGGCTGGCATCGGGGCACTGGCCGGGCCTTTCACGGTCGGCGCGTTCCAGGATCCCTCTGCGGTGGACGAGAGCCCGGCTGCGGCGCTTTCCGAATTCCGGCTCAGCCAGAATTTCCCGAATCCCTTCAATCCGCAGACGGCCATCCCCTTCGTCCTCGGCCGGAACGGCCGCGTGGAGCTGACCGTGCACAATGCCATCGGCCAGGAGGTGGACCGGCTGGTGGACGCGGACCTGACCGCCGGGCCGCACGAGGCGGTGTGGAACGCGAAGGACAGGCCGTCCGGCCTGTATTTTGTCAGGCTGGAGGCGGGCGCGTTCACGCAGGTGCGGAAAATGCTTCTGATGAAATGAGGAAATGGAACACGGATTGAACGGATCATTAATGAATGGAACGCGGATGGCGCGGCCCCTGAAAAGCGCGCGGATTGACACGGATCAGGATTTGGATTAGGGTTTTTCGTTGAACCGAATGTCGGTAAAAGCCTCCCGCGGGTTTGAAAGAACCCGCGGGAGGCTTTTTGATGGAGCCACCTTCCGGAGCGTGTCATTTAACGCAAATCGCCGTGTCCGGTTGATTTTCACCCGATAAAACGTTATCTTTCCCCTGTCCAACCGGTAACGGGCGCGACGGATGGTCCGGACCGGGTGAATTCGCGGGCTGTGGACAGTCCGGAAACAAAAAATCGGAGCATGCGCCATGAAATTCAGAAACGTCCTGTTCACGGTTTTCCTCCTGGCCGCGGTTGAAACAATCGGGGCCGGAACCATCGATGCGCCGTACTCGATCGGCACGTGGCACGGCTTCCGGCATACCGCCGTCAGCTATACGTTCGACGACAACACGCCGGACCATTTCCAGACCGTCATTCCCATGTTCAACGAGTTCGGATTCCCGCTCACCCTGTTCGCGGTCACCGACTGGGTCGCGGACTGGGCCGCGCTTCGCGCCGCCTCGGCCCAGGGGCATGAAGTGGCAAGCCATTCGGTGACGCACGCCAATTTCGGTAATATCACCAAGGCCCAGCAGATCGAGGAGATCCGGAATTCCAGAACAATCATCGAAACGCAGATTCCGGACCGCAGGTGCGTCACCCACGCTTTCCCGTACTGCGTGACGGGCAACGATTCCGCCATGCGGGCCAATTACATCGCGGGCCGGATCTGCTCTGGCAGCAACGAATCGTCGAACCCCTCGAACATGATGGTGCTGAGCTCCATCGTCACCGGAGACCAGGGCAATGTCCGAACGACGGCCAATTTCAACTCGCGCCTGAAGGGGGCGGTCAAGGGAAAGCAGTGGGTCATCTGGCTGACGCACTGCGTCGACGGAAGCGGCTGGTCTCCGACGTCCCCGTCCGAGATCCGGGGCAGTCTCGAATACCTGCACACGCGTCAGGACACGTTCTGGGTGGCGACGTTCGGGAATGTGGCCCGGTACATTCTCGAGCGCAAGGCCGTGGACGTGCATGAAACCGCGGCCGGCGACACCGCGATTACGGTGCAGGTGACCGACACGCTTGACAACGCCGTTTTCGACCACCCCGTGACCCTGAGACGGCCCCTTCCCGCCGGATGGCCGTTCGCGGTGGCCAGCCAGGCGGGCGTTTCCGTCGCATCGATCGTGGTCGAAGTGGACGGCGGAAAGTCCATCCAGTTCGACGCGGTCCCGGATGCCGGGGACATCGTCATTTCCAGGCGCGAGAGCGCGGCTGTGGGGTTCCGCGGAAATCCGGGCCTGCCCATGCCCAGATCCTATCAGAATTATCCCAATCCCTTCAATCCAGCCACCACCATCGAGTTCTCGCTTCCGCGGAGCGGGAATGCGGAGCTGACGCTCGTGGATGCCACCGGCCGGACTGTGGCCAGGCTGGCGGACGGTTTCCACGAGGCAGGCACGCATCGGGTGAATCTCGACGCTTCCGGCCTGCCGGGGGGCGTGTATTTCTACAAGCTGAACGCGGGGTCGATCACGGAAACGAAAAAACTCGTACTGGCGAAGTAATCCGGAAATCCCGGAATGAGAACGCTCCGGGAGGTTCGGTCGATTCTTGCAGGGGTTCGTACACAAGAGGAGGAGAGACATGAGACTGGCTCTGGTGGTGACGATGGGCGCAGGCCTGATCCTGGCGGCTTGCTCGAAAGAGCAAAAACCGGCCGCGGTCCCCGGCTCCGAACCGGGAACAACGGCCGAGGTATCGCTGGCGGGAGACCTGATGCCCGTGTTCACCAAGTCCTGCGCCGGATGTCACCAGCGGAAGGGCGGCATTGCGGCCGCAGTCGAGGACAGTGTCTTTTTCGACCGGAAAGAGGATATTCTGGCGAAAATCGGCTCCTTCATCCTCCCGGGGAAACCAGAGGCGAGCGGACTTCTCAAAGTGCTCGACCAAACTGATCCGGTGGGCCGGAGCAAGGTGGTCATGCCCCCGCCGAACTCCAAGGCGCCGAAATGGTCAAAAGAGGAGCTGGATCTTTTCAGCCGCTGGATCGCAGAGGGCGCGAAGGACAACTGAGGAACGGGGAGAAGTGGTCCGTCGTGGCCGATCGCCTGTCGCCTCCCGGAAAGGCTGATGCATGACACTTGCGCCGCAGATCGAAAACATCCTTGAAAAAATGGGCAGGATGGAAATGGAGATCGCGAGACTGTACCGGCTGTATGCCCTCCAGTTTCCCGCGAGCGCCGCATTCTGGACGAAGCTGTCCGGAGAGGAGATCGGTCATGCCGCATCGCTCCGTGAACTGGCGGATTCCTCCCGGCGCGGTGAGATCACGGTTGTTCCGGACCGTTTCAATGCCGCGGCCGTCCAGATGGTACTCAATTCTATCGCCGGACACATCCGGGACGTGGGGGACGGACGCGTATCCATCCTGAACGCGCTTTCCATCGCGCAGGTCCTGGAATCGTCGCTCCTCGAAAAGGAGTTCTTCTCCGTCTTCAGGACGGATGCCGCGGGAACCCGGTCCGTCCTTGAAAAATTGGCGGAAGACACGCAGCGGCACAGGATGGAGATTCAAGCCGAGTGGCGGGCGGCCGGGGGAGGGATGGGGCATTGACGGCCCGGCTTGAACGGCCGGCCGTGAGCCGGATCCGTCGGTCTGCGTTCATGCCGCCGATCGTCCGGGTGTTTCCGGCCGCATGAACGTCTACGTCGACGCGGACGCCTGTCCCGTGAAGACCGAGGTCTGCCGCGTGGCCCGGCGGCACGGCGCGGCCGTGACCTTCGTCTCGAACCTCGCGATGCGCGTGCCGGAACCGGACATCTCACGTCTGATCGTCGTGAACGGCGGATTCGACGCGGCCGACGACTGGATCGCGGGGCGCGCAACAGGCGGGGACATCGTGGTCACATCGGACGTGCCCCTGGCGGACCGCTGCATCCGCAAGGGCGCGGCCGTGGTGACGCCGGACGGCCGCATCCTGTCGGAGGAGAATATCGGCGCCGTGGTGGCGACACGGAACCTGCTGTCCGAGCTGAGGGGGATGGGAAATCCGATGGGCGGCCCGCCGCCTTTCAGTAAGAAGGAAAGGTCCGGATTTCTTCAGAGCCTGGAGCTGGTGATCCGCGATACAAAAAAGAAATGGAACGCGGATCGCGCGGATGAAACGGACGCGCGCGGGAAAAGCGGGAGATAGATGGTAATGCGTTGATTTGAATGACATCCAATCTGAATACGATGAGACCTGAAAGTTTTTTAAATCCTTTCAGGTCTTTCTGTCTGATGGATTGTTTCGAAACTTAAACAAATGAAAAACCCAAAAAAATCCGCTCTATCCGCGGTAATCCGCGCGCCGTTCCCGGCGTCCGTGCGCTGTAGGCGTCCGCGTTCAATCTTTTTCTCCTTATGATCCGCTCGATCCGTTTTCCATCTTCGCGGCGGTCAGCGTTCGCCAAAAGCGCCGATGGTCTGCCGCTGGATCACGGTGCGGCCATCCTCCAGGGTGAGAACCGCGAAGTAGATTCCCGACGCCAGGCCGCGGACAGGGACGGTTCCGATCCGGCCGCCGAAGGCTGCCCCCGAGTCGTACACGCGCCGGCCGAGCAGGTCGAAAAGCCTGATGCGGCGAACGGGCCGGTCCGCGGAGACGAAAAACCGGTCCGAAGCCGGATTGGGGAAAAGACGGGCGCTTCCTGCCGGCGGCCGGCTCCCGGCTGAGACCCCGGCTTCCTCCGTGACCCATCCCCTCAGGTCTTCGATGTGGCCGTCGAGCCAGGCGATGCGGAACCGGATCCAGTTCTTCAGCCGCCCGATCTCTTCGGTGTAGGACCGCGAGGGGCTTTCGACCTCGGGAGCCGGGTTCTGCCCGGCAATGGGCCACATCCCGAAATGCCGGCCCTGGGCCGTTGACACGAGCGCCGCCATGGAATCGACGGCTGCGCAGATGCGGTCCGGATCCAGGATCCCGGACCGGAGTTCACGGTAGCGGCCGATCAGGTCCTCCGTGAACCCGCCGTCCTGCAGGAGGCCCAGGTACCAGTCCGGCGCGTTGTTGTCCGGATTGCAGTCATTGGTCAGAAAGGACCAGCCCGATCCGTCCGTGGCCGAATAAATGCATTCCCGGATGTTCTTCCACGCCCAGTCGAAGTCCCACGGCGGTCCGGCGCGCAGAAGTCCGCCCCTGCTGTCCCGGTCCTTGTGGAAAAACCGGCTTTTTTTGTAGGCGTCCACATTGCGCGACACCTCGCTCAGGATGAAATAGTCGACAAAGGAGGGGACGTCCACGAATTTGCGGTATCCGGTTTCCGGATCGGCGAAACCGGCGCCGAAGACTGCGTCCTCCGCATCGGACACGAACCGCCGCAGGGTGCCTCTCTGGGCGGCCGTTATCTCGTCCGGTTTCGGATAGACGTACACATAGTACACGCGGCGGTCGGGGTAATTCAGGGGAGGAAAATCCGACATCCAGCTGTTCGACTCATCGGGGTAGTCCACCTTGAAGATGTATCCGCCGGTCAATGCGTCGCCGTCGTTCTCGTCCGCAAGCGGTTCCGTGACGTCGACGCGGCGCCTGTCGCGCTTGATTCTCTCGGTGAAAACGTAAATGCCGCGATAGGTCGAATTGAGGGTCACCTCGCAGAGTACGGTTCGCGGCGCGTAGTGTCCCATCCGCCGGTAGAGTTCGAACGCGAGCCAGTTGCGCAGGAAGGACTTGTCGTTGTAATTGGAAAGAAGGATCCAGTCGTTTTCCGCGGGCATGCCGAGCAGGGGGATGTTCCGGTTGTTCCCCGCGTCGTCACGGGTTTCCACGTCATACGGTTTCTGCGGGAAGGTGGAGGAATGGTGGCCCCGGATTTCGATTCCGACCGCGCCGTCGTAATCGGTGGCCGCGTCGGAAGGCCGGTTCATGAGGCCGAACCCGCGGTTCACGATCTTCATCCGGCCGGATATTTTCCGGCCGAAAGGGATCGCCTGCCCGGCTGTTTCAATCATCACGAGCGGCAGGTCGGTCGAGTCGAGGCGGACCTGCGGAAAGGATGGAAGCGGGAGCGCGAAGAACGCGGCCGCGGCCAGCCGCGTTCCGCGGCGGAACAGGCGACGGGCGGCCCGGTGTTTTAGTTTTTGCAAGCGAAAACCCAGTGCGAGGGGAAAAAACGCAGGAGCAGTCCGCCGAAAAGCGGGATCCGGCCGATGCGTCCGAACCAACGGTCCAGTGAGCCCGGCTGCCCGTACGCGGCCAGGACCGGGAATACGATCCGGAAATCCCTCCCGAAATGCCGTTTCAGAATGCGTTTCAGCTCCCCGTAGGACCACAGCCGGGTCTGCTCGTACCGGATCCGTTTCCGGAACCAGACATAGCGCTTCTGCCAGCGGACCGGCAGAAACCCCACGCCCCTCAGGTGGACATGCGGCTCCCTGCGAAACAGGTCGTACCGGTTCCTGGAATCCGCCGCGAAGCGGCCCCCGGCCGCGAGCACGCGGCGCGTTTCAGCCGCCACCGGGTCCGCGTCGATCACGTGCTCGATGACGTTCTGCATCTGCACATAGTCGAAAACGCAGTCCGCGAAGGGCAGCGCCTGACCCACGCCCCGGACCAGGAGCACGCGTCCGGCCGGGATGGTTTCGAGTGCTTTCTTCGCGAGAATGAGGTTGGAGAGTCCGGGCTCGACCCCGACCACGGCGCTGTAGCGTTCCGCCAGGGCCGCGAGGCCCGCGCCGGACCCGCAGCCCAGATCCAGGGCGACGCCGCCGCGGCGGCCGCCGGGGAACAGCCGCTCCATCCGGCCGTGGAAGCCGTCCGCCATGTTCCGGCTCCTTTCCTCCTGGTCGAGCAGGTATTCCATGTAATGGGCCTGCATGCCGCGGATCTCGGACGCGCGGCGCCGGCTCTGCTGGAGCGCCACGAGGTCCCGGTAGGAAGCGCCCGCGAACGCGGCGGCCAGCGCCTCCGCGGTTTCCCTGTCCGCGTCGTCCCATGCGGAGGGCGTCGGGTCCGGCCGGAGATCCAGGATGCCGTACAGCCGGGGATAGGTCCGGGCGCATCCCGCGCACACCGTAGAATCGGTCGGCGCGCCTCCGGCGCGGGGGATCGTGTCGCCTGCCGTCTCTTTGAGCGGGGAACGGCATGCGGGACAGACGGGCTGGGGGATCGGAGACGGGTTCGGAATCATCGGGCAGGATGTGTTAGTGCGGCCGTCACTCGCTCACCAGGGTGTAGCTCGATCCGTACTTGGCTTTTATCCTTTCGCCGGTCTGGCGCGCCTCGTCGAGCGTGGCGAAGGTGCCGATCCAGACCAGGTAGAGCAGGGCGCCGTCCTTGCGCTTCGAGCGGAGCGCGACCGGATATCCGGCGCGTTCGAAAAAGGATTTCCGCATGAGGGCGTTCGACTGGCTCCCGAAGGCTCCCACCTGCACCGCGTAGCGGGGCTTTCCGGCGGATGTGTCCGGAACGGTCACAACCGGCGCGGCTCCCGAAACGGTCGGTCCGCCGGAGTCCGCCAGACGGTCCCTGGCGGAAACCCAGACATCGGACGCCGCGGTCCCCTCGTCGACGATTTTCTGGAAGGCCGCCCTCGCGGAATCGGGCTTGTTCAGGTTGAGATAGCACAGGCCCACGGCGTAGAGGCTCTTTTCCCGGAGCCCGGGATCGGGATTTTTCCGGAAGACTTCGTTCAGCGGGCGCAGGGCCGACCGGTACAGGCCGCGCGCCATCTTTTCCTGCCCCAGCCGGTAGGCGGCCTCGTCCGCGTAACGGCTTTTCGGATACATCATGAGCAGGCGCTCGAACAGCACGATCGCCGAATCGCCGTTCGACGTGACCAGGCCCCTGAGAAACAGCGTCTGTTCGGGATTCCGGCGATCCGCCTCCATCTGGCTGATCCTCGCCCGCGCCTCGTCGAGCCGGCCTTCCTCGATCCACTGGATGAGGTCCTCGGGCGGCGCCTCAGCCGGGGTCTGCCCGGAACCGGCCGACGCCAGCATCAGACACAGGACCGCGGCCGCTGCGCGTCCGTATCGGGAACACCGTTTCACGGCTTCTCCGCGGACATGGGGTGCCACCGCTTGCAGTCCGGGCACCGCCAGAACGGGGATTTGGAACCCCGTCCGCAATGCACGCACCGGAAATCCATTGCCCGTTCGGTTTCCTGGGACAGCAGGGAGAGCGCCGTGTCCAGGGCTTCGCCGGTTTTGTCGGCCCGGGCCAGCAGGCGGACCAGGGTCCATCGGCCTCGGGCCGAATCGGGGAACGCCTCCACCACGTGCCGCGCCAAATCGAGCGCCGATGGCAGCCGGCCCTGCTTTTCGGAAATGTCGATGAGCCTGAAGTAGGCGCCCGGATGGGACGGTTTGGAACGGATGATCTGTTCGCAGATCGGCTCCAGTTCGCTGTATCGCCCCAGACTGTACAGAATGTCGTTCAGCCGGTCCAGCAGAAGGTGGGCCTGCTGGGGCATGCGGCCCGTCCAGTCCGTCCACACCTTCAGCGCGTCCTCCAGCCGTTTTTCGCGCACATAGGAGTCCCCGAGTTCCATCACCGCGGGCGCGCATGCCCGGTCCAGTTTGATGGCCTCCCGGAACCGGATGCGCCCCTGGTGCTCGGATCCACGGCCTGTCAGCTCCCGGCCGGCGTTGACCTTGTACAGGGCCAGAATGGCCTGGTCGCTCCCCTTGATCCACTTGTTGATCCCCTGCCGCATGAAAAAGGCCTTGTCCCAGTCCTTCTTTTCCTCGTACAGCTCGAGCAGCAGTTTCCGGATTTCGATGTTTTTCTTGTTTTTCTGCATGAGCCGTTCGGCCATCTCGACGGCTTTGTCGATCATGTCCGCGGCCCGGTAGTCCAGGATCAGATGGAACAGGGTTTCCTCGGTCTGCTCCTCGGTCAGCGTGGTCCGGAGCAGGAGGTTCCTGTGGATTTTGGACGCGCGGATCGGATAACCCTTGTCGCGGAAGATGTCCCCGAGCTTGATGTAGGCCATGATGTTTTCCGTGTCGGCGCGCACGGTTTTCTTGAGCTGTTCCAGCGCCTCGTCACGGCGGCCGTCCAGCAGAAGATGCAGGGCGTCGACGTACGGCGTTTTGGAGCCCGGCTTCCGGCGTTTCCGCGTGATCCAGGCCAGAAAGACGGCGAACGCGATGACCACCGACAGGGTGAGCAGAATGTTATGCATGAGCGGGCCTCGAAATGATCGGTTCCGTGCGCATGGTGCGGCGGTCTTCTATTCCGCCTCTGCGGATTCCGCGGGCTCGAGTTCCTCTTCGATGTTCGCGTTCCGGAGCCGGTTCAGTTCTTCCCGGATTTTTCCGTCTTCCTTCTGGAGCCGCCGCATCCGGCCTTTCAGACGGAGAATGACGCTTGCGGAAAACAGGAGCCAGAAAACGATGCCGGCCGCGAACGCGAGGTAAACGACCAGGTACAGGGGCAGCGTGGGAGACTGCCGGTTCAACAGCCGGACAGCGACTTCCTGTGATTGATTCTGGAGCGCGAACAGCAGAATCAGCAGAAAGAAGAAAATGAAAACGACCCATCGAATCAGCCACATAGGCTCCTCCGTTGAAGATTGGCCCCGGCCGGCGGGGGAATGCTCACCTTGAGGGAATGAAGTGTCCCGCAGCGGGGAGGTCTTTCATCCGAAAATGGAGCAACCGTGTTTTTCCGTCCGCTGAACCCTTGGCGGACGGGAGGGCCGGTTCAAACCTTCCGGCCCAGGAGCGTCATGCCGCGCACGCCCTCGATCCGCACGGTCACCGGCTGACCCGGAACAGCCTCCCCGTCCCGGATGACGATCGAGAGCCCGGATGCGGTGCGGCCCAGCCATTCGCCCGGATCGCGCGGGCTTGGCCGGTCCGGAATGACCTCCGCCGTGCCGCCGATCCATTCCTTCCTTTTCTGCAGAGTGACCGCCCGCTGGCGTTCGATCAGGCGCGCCAGCCGGCGGAGCCGGACATCCTCGGGCACCGCGTCTTCGAACCCGTCGGCGGCCGTGCCGGAACGGGGCGAATAGGCGTAGGTGTACGCGTCGTCGAAGCGGACGGTTTCGATCAGGTCCAGGGTCATCTCGAAATCCGCTTCCGTCTCGCCCGGGAATCCGACCATGACGTCGGTGGTGAGCCCGAGATGCGGCATCCGCTCCCGGGCCTTTCGGACGATTTCCATGAAACGGGTTCGGTCGTACTTCCGGTTCATCCGCTCGAGAATCCGGTCCGAGCCTGACTGCACGGGCAGGTGGAGATGCGGGCATACGGCCGGCGTATCGGCCATGGCGTCCAGCAGGCGTTCCGTCAGGTCCTTGGGATGCGAGGTCATGAACCGGACACGGAGCAGTCCGTTCACGGCTGCGGTCCGGCGCAGCAGATCCGCGAAATCCATATCCCCGTCGCGCCAGGAATTGACATTCTGTCCGAGCAGCGTGATTTCGCGGAAGCCCCTGCCTGCCAGGGATTCGATTTCCGACAGGATGTCTGCGGCCGGACGGCAGCGTTCGGGACCGCGCGTGTACGGGACGATGCAGTAGGAGCAGAAATTCACGCACCCGCGCGAGACCGTGACCCAGGCGCTGAAGCCGGAATCCCGCATCGGCCGGATGCCACCGTACAATTCCTCCGGCCTGAACGCCGTGTCCGCGGCCGGAGCGGACGCCCTGCCGGAGATCAGTTCAGGCAGGCGGCGGTATCCGTCCGGGCCTACGATGAAATCAATGCACGGCCTGAGTTCGCCGAGGGACGCGCCGAGACGCTGGGCCATGCATCCGAGCACGCCGATGCGCCGGTTCGGGGAGAGGCGTTTCCACCCGGCCAGGACGCCGAGCCGGCCGAGCACCCGGCGCTCCGCGTGTTCCCGGACCGAGCAGGTGTTGACGAGCACGACATCTGCCGATTCCCAGTGTTCGGCCAGGGAATAACCGCTTTCGTCCAGCAGCCCGCGTATCAGCTCGGAATCGTTTTTATTCATCTGACAGCCGTAGGTTTCAACGAAAATCGACGGCCGTCCGGAAAGGCTTGCTTCCATATGATCAGCAATTTAGCGGATAATTGCCTGCAAATCAACGTTTTTCTTCCCTCGAGAGCGGGTTTCATGATAATGCGGGGCGTCCGGTTTTAAAAACCCGCGGAATGAGGGACTGACCGCGGACGCGGCCGCAGGACACACCCTCTCTTTAAAAGAAAAGGAAACGATGGACGGACTGGCCATGCGCGGTTTCGGTCCCTTGATATTCATTGTCCCCTCCGTGCTTTTTCGTGTCCCTCAGTGGTGATTGTTCTCATGAAGAACCGGGTACGGCCGATCGCTGATTCGGGCCGTCCGGAACATGTGAAACCGGGGGAACGCAGGAACCCGATAATATCCGAAAAATTCATTTTTCACTTGACTTTATAGAAAATCTTTTGCTTATTACGGTGGTTCAAAGTTCCGTAAAAAACCTTAAAAACCCGTAACAAGGTTGGATCAGGCACAGATTGGGATGAATCGATAATGCCATTTTTTACAGGAAGTTACGATTATACTGTCGATTCAAAAGGCCGGATGAATATCCCTGCCAGCTTCCGGAAACAGCTGAGCACCGGTCAGGCCGATGCGAATGTTTACATCACGCTCAATAAAATCGAAAATTTTACTTTCCTCTGCATTCTGACCCAGGAGCATTTTCAGTCGATTTCCTCTGAACCGTCGCTTTCGAGCGGCGGTCCGTTCGATCCGGATCCTGCCAAGATGCGGCGGTTCCTCTCAATCATGAAAGAAGCGCAGGACTGCCATTACGACGAGCAGGGGCGGCTCATCATTCCCAAGAAATTTCTCGAAAAGGCCGAACTTAGGGGGCAAGTCACGATCGTCGGCGCCAGAGAGTATATCCAGCTCTGGAATCCCGATGCGTTCCAGAAGTACATCGGAAACCCGGACTCCGGGGACGCCGCTTCCGCGGCGTCCTGATCCGGCAACCCGGACGATGACGTGAACGAATCCGCGTATCATGAACCGGTTCTGGTACGGGAAGTGTTGGATTACCTGGTCACCACCGATTCTGGAGTGTACGTGGACGCAACCCTCGGAGGCGGAGGTCACGCGCAGGCCGTTCTCGGGCGGCTCGGTCCCGAAGGCCGACTTTTCGGCCTGGACCGTGACGCGGAGGCGTTGGCCTTCAGCGGTTCCCGGCTGGCTTCAACTGGTTCCCGCGCCGTTCTGGCGCGGGGCGAATTCGCCTCCCTCGATTCGGCCATGGCATCGGCCGGCTTCACCCAAGCGGACGGCATTCTCTTCGATCTCGGCGTTTCCTCGAGACAGCTCGACTCGGCGGCGAGGGGGTTCAGCTACCGGATGGACAGTCCGCTGGACCTCCGCATGGATGACCGCCTTCCGGTCACGGCTGCGGAACTCGTCAACACCCTGCCGGAGCGCGAGCTCGCGGACCTGATCTTCCGGTACGGGGAGGAGCGGAACAGCCGCCGCATCGCCCGCTCCGTGGTCCGAAGCCGGGAGCGCGGGCCGATCACGACCACGTCGGGGCTGGCCGATGCCGTGCGCCGGGCCGGGGCCGGGCCGTTTCCCGCGAAAACCCTGTCGCGTGTTTTTCAGGCTCTGCGCATGAAAGTGAACGACGAACCCGGCCAGCTGGCGGCCGGACTGGAAAAGGCGGAACGCCTGCTCCGGCCGGGGGGGCGGCTGGTGGTCATCTCCTACCATTCGCTCGAAGACCGCGCGGTCAAACGTTTCCTCAGGGGGCCGGAATCCCCGGCGCCGCGATTGGCGGCCCTGCTGCCGGCGCCGCAGGCCCGGTTCCATGTGCTCACGCGCCGCGCCGTGACGCCCTCTCCCGAAGAATGCGAAAAGAACCCGCGCAGCCGGAGCGCCAGGCTCCGAGCCGCGGAAAAGAGCGCCTGACGGATGAACATGAACCCAAGAGCCAATAATCGACCCCTCCAGAATCAACGGCGCCCC
This sequence comes from uncultured bacterium, assembly GCA_964577095.1. Classification (GTDB taxonomy): domain Bacteria; phylum Zhuqueibacterota; class QNDG01; order QNDG01; family DTFT01; genus JAFGAX01. Next base: position 15,345 of record CAZNXX010000022.1, read on the forward strand.
GGCCGGACCAACAGCCGCGGGGGCCTGATCACGCTCATCCTGATCCTGGACGCGGCCTTCATCCTCTTCCATCTGTGGGGCCGCGTGCAGATCGACTTCGCGGTGCGGGCCAACCAGAAACTCTCGGCCCGTCGCCAGCGGCTGCAGGCCGAGATCGCCGATCTGTCCGCGCGGAACGAGAGGCTCAGGAGCTACGATAGGATCTCCGGGCTCGCGAATCTGATGGGCCTGGAGTCCGTGTCTTCGGACCGCCTCGAACACCTGCCCGTGGACCTGCGGGGACTGGACCGGCCGGATGCGTCCGCCGGAGGCGGCGTCGCGCTCGCGGGCATGGCCTCCTTCGGGGGCCGGCCGAGCCCGGCGAAACCGGCGGGAACGCGGCCCGGAGGGCGGGATGTTCGATAACCGCGGACACGAACCGGTGAACGGCCGCGACGTCAAGCGGCTGAGGGGAGCGGCGTTTGTCCTTCTTCTCGGCGTCGTGTTCGTCCTGTTCGAGAGTTACCGGATTCAGGTCTGGAAGCGCGGCCAGTACACGGCCATACGGCCGGACGACCGCCGCCGCACGGAATGGCTGGCGAAACGCGGGGTCATACGCGACCGTTACGGCAATCCGCTCGCCACCGATCTGCCTTCGTACACGCTGTCCGTGGATCCCACGGTGATGCGCGGATTCCGCAGCGCGGCGGCCGTTTTTGCGGAGGCGCTCGGCGGTGACCGCGACGGCTATCTCCGGCTCCTGTCCCGGAACGCGCAGAATGAATTCGTGACCGTTCACCGCCATGTGTCCGAGGAGCAGAAGGCCGCCCTCGAAGCCGCCGGACTCCGGGGACTGCTGTTCAACCCCAGCCGACTGCGCATTCATCCGGTGGGACGGGTCGGATTGCCGGTGGTGGGCCGGATCAACGGGGACCGCCGCGGCATATCCGGAATCGAGATGCAGTACGAGACGGTTCTGTCCGGCGAGAACGGGTGGCGGTTTCTGCAGGTCGACGGGCGGAACCGTCTGCATGCCTGCCCGGACGAATCCGACAAGCTGCCCCGCGACGGCCGCGACATCCGGCTTACGCTGGACCCGACGCTCCAGACCATCGTCGAGGACGAACTGCGGCGGGGTCTGGTCCGGTACAAGGCCGGGGCCGGCTCCGCAGTGCTGATGAATCCGGCCGATGGAGAAGTGCTCGCCATGGCATCGGTTACGGCGGAGGATCCCTCGAACGAGGCCGTCGGTATCCAGGAGGGGCTTCAGAACCGGGCGGTTCAGACGGTTTTCGAGCCGGGATCGACGCTCAAAGTCGTAACCGCAGCGGCCGCGCTCGAGGAGGGGGTGTTCGAGCCCGAGTCACCCATCCACTGCGAGAACGGGGAGTTCCGTTTCGCGGGCCGCGTCCTGCACGATCACGACAAGAAATACGGAAAACTCAGCTTCAGCCGCGTGCTCGAGGTATCGTCGAATATCGGCATCGCCAAGGTGACCCGAAAACTCGGACGGAAACGGCTTTACAAGTCCATACAGGCATTCGGATTCGGCACCCGCACCGCCGTCGATCTGCCCGGAGAGGCCGGCGGCAGCCTGCCTCCCGTGTACGGGTGGAACGACTTCACCACGGCCACGATCGGATTCGGCCAGGGGATTTCGGTGACCACCCTGCAGGTGGCGGGCATGATGGCCGCCGTGGCCAACGGCGGGGAGCTGTTGAAGCCGCGTGTCGTTCTGTCCGTCCAGGAACCGGACGGCCGGGAAACGGCCGCGGGCGGGAGGGAAGTGCTGCGCCGCGTGCTGCACCCGGAGACCGCGGCCCGTCTCTCGGAGATACTGGAACGCGCGGTGAACCAGGGCAGCGGCGCGGCCGCGGGCGTGCCCGGCATCCGCGTCGCGGGCAAGACCGGCACGGCGCAGAAATCCGCGCCCGGCACCCGGGGGTACACGCCCGGGCTGTACACCAGTTCATTCGCCGGTTTCTGGCCCTGTGAGGCGCCTCGTTTCGTGCTCGTCGTGGTGCTCGAGGAACCCAGAGCGGAATATTACGCGGCTTCCTCCGCGGCGCCCATATTCGCCTCCATGGTTCAGCGCATCGTGGGCCTTCCCTCCTCGCCCTGGATGATCCGCAGGGGCGAAGACGCGCTGGCGGTTCGATCCGGGCTCGAGGAAACGCCGGGCCGCGGCGCCGCTGAGCCGGCCGGAAAGGCCCGGTTCGTCCTGGCGTCCTCGGAAACACCGCGCGGCTTCCGCACCGCGGAACCGCGGCGCCGGAGAATCGACACGCCGGCCGGCACCATGCCGGATCTGGCCGGACTGAGCCTGCGCGAGGCGCTGACTGCGCTTGCGGAACGGAAAATCGAAGCCCGGGTCAGGGGCGAAGGCCGGGTCACGGCGCAGTCGCCGGAACCGGGAAGCCGGATCGCGCCCGGCATGGTCTGTTTCATCGCGTGCGAATCCCGAAGGTCCGGAGAAACCACCCCATGATGACACTCGCCGAACTGTGCCGCGGGCTGGCCGCATTTCCGGAGCCGGCCGGTTCCACGAGCATCCGCGACGTGGCTTATGATTCCCGGCAGGTCACGCCGGGCGCGCTGTTCGCGGCCGTGACCGGCTTTCAGAGGGACGGCCGGAAATACATCGACGACGCCGTGCGGCGGGGCGCGTCCGCCGTGCTGGCGGAGGGGGCGGTCGACGGATGCCCCGTGCCCGTCATCCGCTGCGATTCCGTCAGGCGGACCCTGGCGCAGGTGGCGGTCCGTTTCTTCGGCGATCCGTCGCGGTCGCTGATGGTCGCGGGCGTGACCGGCACCAACGGAAAAACCACGATTTCTTTCCTGCTCGAGTCCGTGTTCCGGGCCGCGGGTTTCGAACCCGGACTGATCGGCACGATCGCCTACCGCTGGAAAGGTCACGAGGAGGCCGCCCCCCGCACCACGCCCGAGTCGGCGGACCTTCAGCGGATGCTGCGGGACATGAAGTCCGCGGGCGTCTGCGCGGTGGCGATGGAAGTGTCGTCGCACGCGTTGTCCCTGGACCGGGCGTTGGGCATCGGATTTCAAGCCGCGGTGTTCACCAATCTGACCCGCGACCACCTCGATTTTCACGGCGACCTCGCGGCCTACGGCGAGGCGAAAGCGAGACTGTTCGGCCAGCTCCGGCCGGACGGCGTCGCGATCGTCAACGCGGACGACCCGGCGTCGGACCGGGTGACGGCCTCCTGGAAGGGGCGGAAGGCGTCGGTCGGCTTCGACGCGACGGCCGCGGAATACCGGATTCTGGATGTCCGTCTCGACGGGCCGCTCACGCGTTTCGTGCTGGAGCGCGCCGGCCGCAGGACGGAGTGGGGGGCGGCGCTCTGGGGCCGTTTCAACGCGTTCAACGCGGCCGCCGCCGCGGTCACCGGCCTGGAACTCGGACTGGAGACCGGCGCGGTGGCCGAGGGCATTCTGAAGATGACGCGGGTGCCCGGCCGCATGGAGGGATTCGCCTCGAAAAAAGGCGTGCGCGTGGTGGTCGATTACGCCCACACGCCGGACGCGCTGGACAACGTGCTGGCCGCGCTCCGCGGATTCACGGCCGGCCGGGTGATCGCGGTGTTCGGCTGCGGCGGGGACCGGGACCGCGGCAAGCGTCCCGAAATGGGCCGGATCGCGGCCCGGCGGAGCGACCGCGTGTTCGTCACGTCGGACAACCCGCGCACCGAGGATCCGGACGCGATTTGCACCGACATTCTCGCCGGAATTGACGACGCCTCGAACGTGACGTCCGTCCCGGACCGCGAGGAGGCCATCCGGTCCGCCCTGGACGACGCGGCCCCGGGCGACACCGTGCTGATCGCGGGCAAGGGACACGAGGAATATCAGGAGATTCTGGGCATCCGCCGGCCGTTTAACGACCGCCGGACGGCCGAAGCCCATCTCCGGGAACGCGGAGACCTGTGACGTGAATCTGACCCTGGCCGACATCGCGCGGCTGCTCCACCAGGCATTCGATCCGGACCGGGATGTCCGCGTGACGGGCGTCTCCGTCGATTCCCGCGGCGTCCGGCCGGGCGACGTGTTTTTCGCCCTGCCGGGCGACCGCGCGGACGGCCACGCATTCACTGCGGACGCCTACGGCCGGGGCGCCGTGGCCGCGGTCGTCGATGCCGCGAGGACGGACATCCCCGAGCCGCCCCCGGACCGCTGGCTGTTCCGGGTTCCCGGCGTTCTCGCCGGCCTGCAGGATCTGGCGACCGGATACCGCGCGGAATTTTCCATGCCGGTCGTGGCGGTCACCGGCTCGAACGGCAAGACCACGACCAAGGAGATGATCGCGTCCGTCCTGGCCGGCCGTTTCCGGACAGCCAAAACCGAGGGCAATTTCAACAACCACATCGGCGTGCCGCTTTCGGTGTGCGCCTGGGACAAGAGCCGCGAGGCGGCGGTTCTTGAGATGGGCGCGAACCATTTCGGCGAGATCCGCCGGCTGTGCGAAATCGCGAAACCCACGCACGGCGTGATCACCAACATCGGCCGGGCGCACCTGGCGTCTTTCGGCGACGAAGACGGCGTGCTGAAGGCCAAATCGGAACTGATCGACTGGCTGTCCGCGGACGGGACGGCTTTCCTCAACGGGGACGACCCCCGGCTGGCGGCGCTCCGGGACCGGGCCGCCCGCACCGTCACGTTCGGATTCGGCGGGAACTGCGACGTGACCGGCCGGATCCTGCGGGCCGACGCGGCCGGCATGTCCGGATTCGAACTCGACGGCCGCCGGTACCGCGTTCCCCTGCCGGGCCGGCACAACCTGGCCAACGCGCTGGCGGCCGCGGCCGTCGGGCTTGCCTTCGGCGTGGATGCCGAGGCCGTGCAGGACGCGCTGGGCCGCTTCACGCCGCCCGGACTGAGAACCGAGATCACGGACGCGGGCGGCGTGTCCGTGATCAACGACGCCTACAACGCCAATCCCTCTTCCGTTGAACAGGCCCTGCTCGCGCTGAAATCCATGTCCGGCCTCAAGCGGCGCGCCGTGGCGCTCGGCGACATGCTGGAACTCGGGGACCGGAGCGACGAGGAGCACCGCCGGACCGGGGCCCTGGTCGCGGACATCCGGCCGAATCTCTTTCTCTGCTGCGGACCGGCCATGCGGCACACGGCCGAAGCGGCGACCGAGGCGGGCATGCGCAACGTGCGGCATTTCGAAAGCGCGGAGGGCATGGCCGTCGCCCTCGCCGAATGGGCGCGCGAGGGCGACGGCGTCCTGATCAAGGGAAGCCGGGCCATGAAAATGGAAACGGTGGCGTCGGAACTGATCGCGTTCCTGACCCGCCCGTCCGGAATCGGAGGCTGACCGTGCTCTACCATCTGCTCTACCCGCTCCGCGACCGGTTCATCGGCTTCAACCTGCTGGGCTACATCACGTTCCGCTCCGCGGCGGCCGCCGTGACCGCCCTGCTCGTGGCCTTCATCGTCGGTCCGATGATCATCCGGCGGCTCCGCCGCCTGCAGATCGGGCAGGTGATCCGGACGGACGGACCGGCCACGCACCAGCAGAAGGCCGGCACGCCGACCATGGGCGGCCTCATCGTCATCTGCGCTGTGCTCGTTCCCGTTCTCCTGTTCGCCCGGCTGGACAACGTGTACATCCGGCTTCTCATCGGCACCACGGTCTGGATGGGCGCGGTCGGGTTTCTCGACGACTATCTCAAGGTCGTGCGGCGGGTTCCCAAGGGCCTGATCGGCCGGTACAAGCTGCTGGGGCAGTGCATCTGGGGGCTTCTGGTCGCGGGGGTGGTCACCGTGTCCCCGGAATTCCAGGGGGTTGAATGGTCGACCATGATGCCCTTCTTCAAGAACGTGATGGTCTATTTCGGGGTGTTCTACCTGGTCTGGGTCGTGCTCGTGATCGCCGGCACCTCGAACGCCGTGAACCTCACGGACGGACTGGACGGACTGGCGATCGGGCTGGTGGGCATCGCCGCGTTCGCGTTCGCGGGCATGAGCTATGTGACCGGGCGCGTGGACTTCAGCCATTACCTGTCCATCCAGTACTTCAAGGGCGCGGGAGAATTGACTGTGTACTGCGCGGCGCTGGTCGGGGCCTGCCTGGGCTTTCTCTGGTTCAACTGCTTTCCGGCCACGGTGTTCATGGGAGACACGGGATCGCTGGCGCTGGGCGGCGCACTCGGAACCATGGCGGTGCTGCTCAAGAAGGAAATCCTGCTGATCATCGTGTGCGGCGTGTTCTGGATGGAGAACATCTCGGTGATCCTGCAGGTCGCCTCTTTCAAGTGGCGCAAGGGAAAGCGGATTTTCAGGATGGCGCCCATTCACCATCACTTCGAGCTTTCCGGATGGCCGGAGGAAAAGGTCGTGGTGCGGTTCTGGATCATCGGCATTCTTCTGGCGCTGCTGAGCCTCGGGACGTTCAAGGTGCGGTGAAAATGAACCGTTGGAACGTTCGAACGTTCCAACGTTCCAACGTGCCAACGTTCACACGTGTGAGCGTTCCGACATCATCGGCACCCATTCAATTTGAACTTTTGTCCGTGAACTTTAAACTTTAAAAAAGGAGCCCAGCCATGAAATCCAGCCAGCGCTCCTGCCCCGTGCGGCACGACAGCCGGTTTTTTTCCCTGCGACTCTGTGAGGCATGCGTGAAAGCCGGATGCCCTGATCGTGAACCCGCCGAGCCGAAAAGGCCGGCCATCCGGGCCGCATGGTCCCCGGTCTTCATGGATCCCGTTTTTGCCGAGTGCGAAAACTGCGAATGACGGAACAGCGGAAAATCGTCTTCGGTCCCGATTGCGTCCCCGGATCGCGCGTCACGGTTCTCGGCGCGGCCCGGAGCGGACTGGCAGCCGCCGAACTGCTCAAACGCCACGGCGCGTCTGTGTTTCTGAGCGAATCCGGGCCGGCCTCGGAAAAAGCCGAAGCGATCCGGCGGCTCTCGGCCGCGTCCATTCCGGCTGAGTTCAACGGCCATTCGGACCGCGCGTTCGACGCGGACTGGATACTGGTCAGCCCGGGCATTCCGCCTTCGGCGCTGGCGATGAAGACCGCGGCCGCCAGGGGGATTCCGGTGGCGGGCGAACTGGAGGCCGCTTCCTGGTACTGCCGCGCGCCCATCGTGGGAATCACGGGGTCCAACGGCAAATCCACGGTAACCGCGCTGACCGGCGAAATCCTGAAAGCCGCGGGACTGCCCGTGGTCGTGGCCGGTAACATCGGCCGGGCTTTTTCGGAAGACGCGGAGAGCGCGTCGCCCGAAGGGGTGGCGGTCATCGAAGTGAGCAGCTTTCAGCTCGAGACTGTGCACGCCTTCAAGCCGCGGGTCGCGGTTTACCTGAATCTCACGCAGGACCACATCAACTGGCACGGGTCCTTCGAGGCCTACGGCCGGACCAAGGCCAGGATATTCGAGAAGCAGACCACCGAGGATACGCTGGTCATCTTCGCCGCGGACAAAGGCGTGGCCCGGCTCGCGGCTTCCGCCCGGTCCAGGCTCGCGCGATTCGACCTGGAGCCCTCCGGCGATCCGTGCGGTTTTGTGCGTTCGGGCGTTCTGATGCTCCGCGAATCCGGAGCGGAGAGCGAACTTCTCCCGGTGGACGGCCTCGGGATACGCGGCGAGCACAATATCCTGAACGCGCTGGCGTCCGCGCTCGCATGCCGGGCGATGAACGTCCCCCTGGAGCCGATCCGCCGCACGCTCCGCGCGTTCCGCGGACTGCCGCACCGGCTCGAGTTCGTGCTCGAGAGCGGCGGCGTCTCCTGGATCAACGACTCCAAGGGAACCAATGTCGACTCGGTCCGGTACGCGCTGGGCAGCGTCGGCCGGCCGGTCATCCTCATCGCCGGCGGCCGGGACAAGGACTCGGATTTCACGGCGCTGCGGGACGGGCTGAAGTCGCATGCCCGCGCCGTCATCCTGATCGGCGAGGCGGCCGGCAAGATGGAGAAGGCCTTCGCGGGCGCCTGCCCGATGGTGCGGGCCGGCTCGCTCCGGGAGGCGGTGGCGCGGGCCCGGTCCCTGGCGAGCCCCGGAGACGCCGTTCTGCTGTCTCCGGCCTGCGCCAGCTTCGATCTGTTCAAAAATTTCGAGGACCGGGGCGACCAGTTCAAGGCCCTGGTCCGGGAGGGGGCGGGTCCATGAGCGGCCGTCATCCGATGGATAAAATTCTCCTGCTTGCGGTGCTTGCCCTGCTGACGATCGGGTGCCTCATGATCTACAGCGCGAGCGCGTTCTGGAGCGCGGACCGGAACCAGGACAATTACAGCGCGATTCTCATGCGGCACCTCATGCGGGTGAGCCTCGGCCTGGTGATCATGGTCGCGGTTTCGCGGATCGACTATCACCGGATCCGGTCCTGGACCCCGGTCCTGCTGGCGGTGTTCGCGGTTCTGCTGGTGGCGGTGCTCTTCACACCGCGGTTCAGGGGTTCCAGCCGGGCGTTTTCACTGCCCGTGGGACGGTTTCACCCGGCGGAATACATGAAACTGGTGATGGTGCTCTTTCTGTCCTCGGTTCTGGCCCGGACGCCTCCGACCCGGGACCTCATGGATCGCAGGCTGATGGTGCATTACGGCATTCTGCTCGGCATCACGGCCCTCGTGCTGGTCGAGCCCGACCTGGGCACCGCGTCCGTTCTGTTCGCGGCCGGCATGGTCCTTTTCTACCTGGCCGGCACGCCCGGGGACCGGCTCGCGAAAATGGCGCTTGTCGTTTCGCCTTTCGTGTGCATCGGAATGGCGGTGAACGGCTACCAACGGGAGCGCATCGTCGATTTCGCGCGGTCGAAGGCCGGGCTCGAGCCCCTGCCGTACCAGGTCAAGCATTCGCTCATCGCCCTGGCGAACGGGGGCTGGCTCGGGCTCGGATACGGCGAGGGCCGGGCGAAGGATCTGTATCTGCCTGAGCCGTTTTCGGATTTCATCCTCGCCACGCTGGGCGAGGAATTCGGATTCGTCGGCGTCTGCGTCCTGTTCGGCGTCGTCGCGGTCCTGCTCTGGCGGGGCACGCGCATCGCCCTGCACGCGCCGGATCGTTTCGGCTTTCTGGCCGCCGCCGGAATCACCTCGCTTCTCCTGATCAACGCGCTGATCAACGCCGGCGTGGTGCTGCATCTGATCCCCACGACCGGCCTGCCGTTTCCGTTCGTCAGCTACGGTGGTTCGTCCCTGTTCGTGTACATGGCCGGAATGGGCATTCTGCTGAACATTTCCGGCCAGGCAGTTCCGTCGTTCCACCAGTTCACCACGGAAAGGGGCCGGATCCGGTGGCCCGAAATGCATTAAGGAGCGCCGCGTGCGCGTGATTCTGACCGGCGGCGGAACGGGCGGGCATCTGTACCCCGCGCTGGCCGTCGCCGAGGAAATTCAAAAACAGACATCCTGCGAGCTGCTCTTCATCGGCACGCGACGGGGACTCGAGGCTTCGGTTGTTCCCGGCCTGGGCATTCCGTTCCGGACGGTCTGGATCGGCGGCCTGAAGCGCGGCCGCATCGCGGCGAACCTGACGTTTCCCCTGAAAATGGCCGTTTCCCTCGCGCAGGCGCTGTGCCTGTGCGCCCGGTTCAGGCCGGACGCGGCCGTCGGCACCGGGGGATACGTGAGCTGGCCGGTCATTACGGCGGCCTCGATGCTGGGCTGCTACACGGCGGTTCAGGAACAGAACGAAAAGCCGGGGCTGGTCACGCGATTGCTCGGACGGCGGGCCGACGCCGTGCACCTGAGTTTCGAATCCTCATCCCGTTTCTTCCGGAACCGCGGCCGCCTGCACGTCAGCGGCAATCCCACGCGTCCCGAGGTGGAAAAGCCGAGGACGGAGGCCGCGTACCGGCTTTTCGGCCTCATCCCGGACCGGTTCACGATTCTGGTGTTCGGCGGCAGTCAGGGCGCGCGGAGCCTGAACGAGGCTTTCGCGGCGATCGCGCAGCCCCTCGTTCAGCGGACGGGTTGCCAGATTCTCTGGGCCACAGGTCCGCGGTGGCATGAATCCCTGAAAGCGCCGGCCGCGGCGCTGGCCGGCCACGCCGCTGTTCTGCCGTATCTGTCGGATATGGGAAGCGCCTATGCCGCGGCCGACCTGGTGGTGTGCCGGTCCGGCGCGGGGGCCGTGGCGGAAATCGCGCGGCTCGGGAAACCGGCTGTCTTCGTGCCGTTCCCGGGAGCCGCGGACGGGCATCAGGAGGCCAACGCGGCCGTGCTGGCCGCGGCAGGCGCCGCAAGAATGGTCAGGGAAGGGGAGGGATTCTTCGGCCGGCTTGAGGCGGAAATTCTCGATCTGACATCGGATCCTGAGAAGCGGCTGTCCCTCGGCAGGAAGGCATCGGCCTTCGGCCGGCCGGAGGCGGCCCGGGCCATCGCCGGTCAGATCATCGAGGGGGCGTCATGTCGAAAATAGGGGACCGCAGGCCCATTCTCGGACGGACCCGTCGCGTCCATTTCACCGGCATCGGCGGCATCGGCATGAGCGGCATCGCCGAAGTGCTGATCAACCTGGGATTCACGGTCACGGGATCCGACCGGGCCCTGTCGCCGATCACGGAGCATCTCAGGACCCTGGGCGCGGACATCCGCGAGGGCCACTCGGGCGACGCGGTCCGGGACGCGGATGTCGTCGTCATTTCCTCGGCGGTCCGGCCGGAGAATCCCGAGGTGACCGCCGCGCATGACCTGAAAATCCCCGTCATCCGCCGCGCCGAGATGCTCGGCGAGCTCATGCGCATGAAACAGGGCATCGCCGTCGGGGGCACGCACGGCAAGACGACCACCACGTCGATGATCGGCCTGGTGCTTCAGGAGGGCGGGTTCGACCCGACCCTCATCGTGGGCGGCCGGCTCAAGAGCCTGAAGACGAACGCCCGCCTCGGAGAGGGGGACTACCTGGTGGTCGAGGCCGACGAGTTCGACCGGTCCTTTCTCAGCCTGACCCCGACGGTGGCCGTGGTCACCAACATCGAGAGTGAACACCTCGACTGCTACAAGGACCTGGACGAGATCAAGCGGACCTTCGTCTCCTTCGTCAACAAGGTGCCTTTCTACGGGGCCGCGGTGCTGTGCCTGGACGAACCCGCGATTCAGGAGATCCTGCCCCGCATTGAGCGCCGCATCATCACCTACGGGCTGACGCCGCAGGCGGACTGCCGCGCCGCGGATCCCGCCTTCCGGGAATCGGCCAGCGAATTCACCGCGATGTGGCGGAACGAAAGCATGGGCCGCGTCACGCTCCAGCTGCCGGGCCTGCACAACGTGAAGAACGCGCTGGCCGCGGTGGCGACGGGTCTCGAGCTCGAGATCCCCTTCGAGTCGATCCGGCGCGGGCTGGAGGAGTTCACCGGCGTGCACCGGCGTTTCGAGATCAAGTCCGCGGCCGGGGACGTGATCGTCGTCGACGATTACGCCCACCACCCGACGGAAATCAAGGCCACGCTTCGCGCGGCCCGGACAGGATGGAACCGGCGCGTCATCGCGGTCTTCCAGCCCCACCTCTATTCGCGGACACGGGACTTCCACCAGGAGTTCGGGCAGTCCTTCTTCGACGCGGACGTGCTGATCGTCACCGACGTGTACGGATCGCGCGAGGATCCCATTCCGGGCGTGAGCGGGGCGCTGGTGGCCGATGCGGCCAAGGCATTCGGCCACAGGCGCGTGGTCACGGTCCGCGACCCTGCCGCGGCGGCCGAAGCCGTGCTGGGAATCGTCCGGCCGGGAGACCTGGTCGTCACCCTGGGCGCGGGCGACATCCACAAGGCCGGGGACAGGGTGATCTCGGGTCTCAGCGGGGGAAAATGAGCGTCAAAACGGAAATGTTCCGGCTGCTCAATCAGGCCGTGCGCGGCCGCCTGCTGGAGGACGAGCCGCTGTCCGGTCATACGTCGTTCCGGATCGGGGGGCCCGCGGATTTTTGGTTCGTTCCGAAGGACATCGAGGATCTGGCCGCAGGACTGAAAGCGTGCTCGGGGGGCGGCGTGCCGGTGTTCGTCATCGGCCGCGGCACCAACCTGCTCGTCGCGGACTCCGGATTCCGCGGCGTGGTGTTCGATCTGTCGGAGTCCTTTTCCGGAGTGTCCGGAGAAGGGCCTGATGTGTCGGCCGGCGCTGGCGGCCTGCTGTGGGACCTGCTGGACTATTGCGCCGGCCGGGGGCTGTCCGGATTCGAGGCGCTTGCCGGCATACCGGGGTCCGTGGGCGGAGGCGTCCGGCTGAATGCCGGCGCATTCGGCCGCGAGGTCCGCGACCGCCTGGTCGACGTCATGACCGTCGACGCGGACGGCACCATCACGGTCCGCGACCGCGACAGCCTGGCCATGGGATACCGGAGCACGGCTTTGCCCGAGGGGAGCGTTGTGGCGAGCGCCCGCTTCCGATTCGAGTCCGGCGATCCGCTCCGCATGAAGGCCGAACAGGAGGCTGTGCTCGCGAAGCGGCGGGAAAAACAGCCGTTGTCCATGCCTTCGGCAGGATCCGTATTCAAGCGGCCGCCCGGGGATTTCGCCGGCCGCCTCATCGAGGACGCCGGGCTCAAGGGCCTGCGCATCGGAGATGCGATGGTATCGGGCAAGCACGCCAATTTCATCGTCAATGTCGGGTCGGCCAGCGGGTCGGACGTGAAGGCCCTCATCGACGAAATAATCGGACGCGTCCACGCCCGTTTCGGCGTGACGCTCGAACCGGAAATCCGTTTCCTGGGATTCGGGGAACCGGTGTGAAGGACGGTTCATGAAAAAGTGGCTCCTGGCATTCCTTTTCTCCGCGGCCGCTGCGTTCCTCCTGTTCACCGGCCTTCCGGCGTATCGCCGGTGGCTGCGGACCGATTCCTCGTTCCGCATCCGCAGGGTCGTGGTGGAGGGCAACGATCTCATCTCAGCGAACGACGTGCTCCGCCGCGCGGATATCCGGAAAGGCCGGAACATCTGGGCCGTCGACCGGCCGGCCGCGGAAAAACGCA
>CAZNXX010000023.1:0-28077 GCA_964577095.1 uncultured bacterium
CGGCGGAGAGCTCTCCGAACTGTATTCGGAATTCAACAAGATGACCGAGCGGCTCCGGTCGTATGAGCGGCTCAACATCCAGCAGATCATCGCGGAGAAAACCAAGACCGAGGCGGTCGTGGAAAGCCTGGACGAGCCGGTGGTGGTCACCGATGACCGGCGCGCCCTGATGCTGATGAACCGGGCCGCGGTCCGCCTGCTCGGCGTCCCCCAAACGGGATGGCAGGGAAAGACAGTCGATTCCGTGGTCCGCGATGAAAAGCTCCGGGGGCTGTTCTCCGGCGATCCTTCCCCGGCCGGTGACGCGGAGGCGGCCGGTTTCTGGATTCCCATTCAGACGGCGGGGGAAACGCGTTATTTCCGGCCGCACCGGACGACCGCGGCGGAAGACAAGGGCCGGATCCGCTACTTTGTGACGCTCTTTCAGGACGTCACCGCCTACCGGAAGCTCGACCAGATGAAATCGGATTTCATCGCCACGGTGTCGCACGAGTTCCGCACGCCCCTCACCTCCATCCACATGAGCGTCGACATTCTCGCAAAGGAGGTCGTGGGCGCGATCAATGAAAAGCAGAAGGATCTTCTCGCCTCGGCCAAGGCCGACGCCAGCCGGCTGAGCAAGCTGGTCCGGGACCTGCTCGACCTGTCCCGGCTGGAATCCGGCAGGCAGAAACCGAAGAAGGAGAAGATGCGGCTCAGGGCCGTGGCCGAGGAAACGGTCCGTTCGCTCGATCTGGTGCTCCGGGAGAAACGGATCCGGACGACGCTGGTATTCCCCGAGGACCTGCCGGAGGTGCGGATCGATCCGGCGCAGATGGCCTGGGTTTTCGCCAACCTGGTCGGCAACGCGGTGCGCTACACGCCGCCGGGCGGGGCCATCACGGTCGCGGCGGAAAAGGACGGCGGGCGGAACGAGATCCGGATTTCCGTGACCGACACGGGGCGGGGGATACCCGAATCGGAGCTGAATACGATCTTCGACAAATTCGTCCAGCTCAAGTCCCCGGCCGAATCCACGCCCGGCAGCGTCGGCCTGGGGCTGGCCATCGCGAAGGAGGCGGTCGAGGCCCACGGCGGACGGATCTGGGTGGTCAGCGGGAAGGGAAAAGGCAGCACGTTCTTCTTCACGGTTCCGCTCGCTGCGGAAGGGGATGCGGACGCATGAAAGACGAGAAGCCGACCGTCGCGGTTGTGGACGACGAGGAGCACATTCTGAAGACCATGGGCATCTGCCTCGAGGCCGCGGGATTCGATGTGTCGCTGTACGCCGATCCCGAGGCGGCCGCCGCGGCGTTCACGTCGAAGAAATTCGACCTGGCCTTCGTGGACCTCAAGATGGCGCCGATCGATGGAATGCAGCTGCTCGAGCGGATCCGTCGCGATTCGCCGCCGACGACCGTGACCATGATCACCGCCCACGGGTCGCTGGACACCGCCATCGAGGCGGTCAAGCGGGGCGCCTATTATTATCTGCAGAAGCCCTTCGATTTTCAGGAGCTTCAGCTGTTCTCCCTGAAAGCCCTGGAGTACCATAACCTGTCCTGGGAGGTCCGCTCCCTCCGGGCCCGGGTGGCCGACACCGGGTCGTTCGTCACGCGGAACAAAACCATGCTCGACACCCTGAGCCTGGCCGAACAGGTGGCCGACAGCCCGATCACGGTGCTGATCGAGGGGGAGAGCGGCACCGGCAAGGAGCTCATCGCCCAGTTCATACACGACCGGAGCGCGCGCACGGGCAAACCGTTCGTCAAGGTCAACTGCGCGGCCCTGCCAACCGAACTGCTCGAGAGCGAGTTGTTCGGACACGTCAAAGGCGCGTTCACGGGCGCGACGCGCGACCGCCAGGGACGGTTCGAGGCCGCGGACGGGGGAACGCTTTTTCTCGATGAAATCGCCGAGGTGTCGCCGGCCATTCAGGTGAAGCTGCTGCGCGTCATTCAGAGCAAGGAATTCGAGCGCGTGGGCGACAATGCCACGCGCCGGGTCGACGTACGCATCATCGCGGCCACGAACCGGAACCTGAAGGCCGCGCTCGAGACCGGGGAGTTCCGGGAAGATCTGTTCTACCGCCTGAACGCGGTGCGGCTGAAGGCGCTTCCGCTCCGCGAGCGGCCGGAGGATGTCCCCCTGCTGGTGGAGCATTTCGCGCAGAAAATCGCGGCGGGCCGGACGGTCCGGATCGAGCCGGAGACGATGGCCATGCTCCGCGCCTATGCCTGGCCGGGGAACGTCCGCGAGCTGGAAAACGCCATGGAGCGGGCCGTACTGCTCAGCCGTGGCGGAGCGATAGGACCGGATCTGCTGCCCGAGGAGTTGACTTCCGCGCTGGTACCCGGGGGCACGCCCATGACGCTCGAGGACGTGGAAAAGGCGCATATCCGCAAGGTGCTGGCCCGTTGTTCGGATTACGAGGAGGCGGCGCGCCTGCTCGGCATCGACCGGTCCACGCTGTGGCGGAAAAGGGACAAGTACGGGTTGTGAAGCACATGGCCTCCCGCGGGTTCTGAACAAAACTGCGGGAGGGTCTCATTTCGAGATCGTTCAAGCAGGAGCAACGGTTCCGGTTTTCGCAGGGGCGACGCGGAGCATCGCCCCTGCAATTAGGACGGACAGACCGTTTTCCACCTGTATCGTTAGAACAGGAATCATTTCTTCTCCCTTAAAGAAAAAAAATATGAATCAAATTGTTTTTATCAATTCTGTTTTATATAATTAACATAATCATTTTTTCTTTATCCAAAGGGCCGGATTGTACGGCCCGCTCCATCGATCGCATTCCGCTCAGGGGGAAGCCGGACCGGCTTCTGTAGTTTCATCCTCATTATCGTCCACAGGGCAACGGGTTCCCCGTTACCCCTTGAAGACGGACAGTCATCGAACCACCAAACGTTCCGTTGTCTCACGGATAAGGTGCAGCAACCGGGTCTCATCCGGCACCTGACATGACCGAATCAATAATGATAGGGACATGCCATGAAAATGCGATTGAAAAAGCGATTCGCGGTCATCGGCTTTCTGGCGTTTCTGCTGCCCGCGGCGTCGGAGGCGCAGACTGAGAACAAAATTCTCACGATCACCGATCCGAACAATGCCGCGAAAGCGACCCAGTATTCCGGCACCTATGTCTATCAGGGCACGCGCTCCTCTTTCGACTATTCCGGATGTCCCGGCTTCGGCGGCATCAAGGTCAGGGCGTATTACAAACGGCCGGACGCCAATTACTATCTGTACGCGGATTACGCGAACTATGGATGCACTTTTCCCAATGAATTCAGCTGGGTTCTTGTCGACGGATCCATTGTGAGCCCCTATCAATCCTATGTCTATGGTGGATGGGAAAACAGCGACATGAATTATCCCATGAGCACCGGGCCGGATTATTCCTGGTATTGGTGCGATTACAGCAGCAATGAAGTGACCGTCGTCGTGACGAATGCGGCTTCCGGCGTGTCGCCCACGGTCACCACCATGGAAGCCTCGCTGGTGACGACCACTTCTGGTACCATGGCGGGCAATGTAGTCGCGGACGGCGGCGCCACCACGGACCGGGGGTTTGTATATTCCTCGACGGACGCCACACCGACAATCGGCGAGCCCGGTGTCACCCAGATCACGAAAGGCACCGGCACAGGCACGTTTACGGAAGTGGTTACCTCTTTGACCGCCGGCGCGACTTACTATTACCAGGCCTATGGGCATAACACATACGGGACCACATACGGAACCGTGAAAAGTTTCACCACACCGACAACCAGTTCGCCGAACAAATATGTCTCGAATGCCGGCGGCGCGAACGGCATTTATGTGTGGATCGGCCAATACTACGGCAAGCCCGCGTGGAAACACCAGTCGCTCGATTACTGGCTCTATTACAGCATGTACGGCATGGTTTCTCCGAGCATTCACAGATGGTATATCGACAATGAATTGAAAGACGAACACGGGGCCGAGGACTTCAATTATGAACACGCAGACGCGGCGACATGCCCCGCTTCCGGGTGGATATACCCGGACAACAGCGCCGCTGCGGTGACCATCGCGGATTACCCGCAGGTCGATTTCTCGGGAGGATCCGCCTACACGCCCGCGAATGCAACCGCGAATACGAACAATAATCCGATCGGTCGATTTTCCCTCGATGCGGATATCGCGGGGGCCTCCCTGACCGCGGTCACTCTGTCCGCGGCCGGAACCCGATCCGGAGTGTCCAATCTGAAACTCTGGAGCTCGACGGATGCCACATTCAATGCCGGAAGCGACACCCAGCTGAACAGTCAGGCGGATGGCGCGACCGTCACTTTTTCCGCCTTCAGCTCGTCCATCTCGACTTCAGGAACCTATTATTTTGTGACCGCCGATCTGGGCGGAGCCGCGAACGGCAGTTTCACGTTGACCATCGGCTCAAAAGCCGATTTGACGATCAGCGGGGGCGCCAGTTCAACGGTTTTCTCCAACGCGGCGCTGACCAGCGGTACCGTTGCCATCACTTCCTTCCCCGAGATGAACGTCCAGGGCAACAGCACGACCATCGCGGACGGAGACGGGACGCCGACCTCGGCTGACCACACGGATTTTGGGTCAGCGGCGGTCACGGGCGGGACGATCATCCGCACCTTCACTATCCAGAACACGGGCGGAGGAACGCTTACTCTCACCGGTTCCTCCCCTTATGTTGCTGTCGGGGGGACAAACGCGGCCGAATTCAGCGTGACCTCCACTCCTTCCTCCTCTGTCTCAGCGAGCGGGTCGACCACGTTCAATGTCGCGTTCGATCCTGCGGGGTCCGGGACGCGTTCGGCCACACTCTCCATAGCCAATGACGACAGCGATGAGAATCCCTACAATTTTTCAATACAGGGGACAGGCACACCCACTGCTGTTTTCACGAACGGCGCGAACGCGGGCCTGAACTTCGTTCAGCCGGGTGTTATCCCGCCCCAGGACAACTGGCCGCTGGGCCAGTTCAGCCTGACCGGGGACGCGACGGGCATCACGTTGAATTCCGTGACCGTGACCTTGTCCGGGACATACGACGCCGGGGACCTGGCGCCGAACCCGCTCCAGCTCTATGCGTCGAATACGAACAGCTTCAGCGGCGCGTCCGCGATCGGAAGCGCGATGGCGGACCCGGGGTCCGGGAACGACGTGACGTTCTCATCCCTGGGAGACGCGGTACCGTCGGGAACACGCTACTACTGGGTGACGGCTGACATTACGGAGGCCGCCACCGCAGCCGGCAACATCCATGGAACCGTGGACGCGGCCGGGGATGTGAGCGTGTCCGGCGGAACTCTGGGGACGTCCAGTTACGGACAGTTGAACGCGGGCGCGGACGCGTCCCTGCCGGTGGGGCTGGTGTCCTTCTCGGCCAGGGCCGAGGGACGGAGCGTGGTTCTGAACTGGGCGACTGAGAGCGAGACGGACAATCTGGGGTTCATCCTGGAGCGTTCGTCAGGCGGTTCCGAATGGGTCACGATCGCATCCCACGAGACGCACGCTGAGCTGAAGGGCCGGGGCACGACGTCCAGCCGTACGGAGTACGCGTTCACGGACGAAAATGTGGTGTCGGGGAATGCGTACTCGTACCGGCTGTCGGACGTGAGTACATCCGGATCGATCCAGAAATACGCGTCATTGAAAATCGCGGTGGCCGCGCTTCCGGCAGAGACTGAAATGGACGCTGCGTATCCGAATCCGTTCAATCCGAGCACGTATATCGCGTACCGCCTGTCAGAGGACGGGGTCGTGCGGATCACCGTGTTCGACGCCATGGGCCGGTCGATCCGGATTCTTCATGAGGGACGCCAGTCCGCCGGGAGCTACCAGGTATACTGGAACGGGACGGATGAGGCAGGCCGCAGGGTTTCGAGCGGGATGTACCTGATCCGTATGCAGGCCGGTGAGGTTCTCAAGGTTCAGAAGGTCATGCTGGCGAGATAGCGATCCGCCGGATCGGAATAAAAAGGATAACAACCTCCCGCAGGTTTTCAGCGATCCGCGGGAGGTCCCGTTAAGAGGCGGATAAAAAACCTCCCGGAGGTTTGGAGCCTCCGGGAGGTTTGGAACGTGCGACGCCCCTTACAGGTGTGTCGCACGTTGCTTATAGAACCGCAAATCTATGATGCAATCGGCAACACCTGTTATTCCTTGAAAATCAAATCACAACGAACAATGGTCCGGTTTTTCAGAATATTACCGTTGTAGAATCCAACCGATACACCGACGCTCCATTCCCCCGGTCCCGATCCAATCCCTTCTTTCACAATCGATTACGAGCGCCGTCCATTCACGGCATGTTTATTGAAGATTTTATATACGGACGGTTGATCCGCTATCCATTGACCATTCGGAAAGGAGGCAGTCATGAACGCGAACATCATGCCGGGCCTTCCCAAATACGGGGCGGTCGAACTGATTGAAGTCCACCAACGGTTTCTGCTCGGAGCGCTGCTGGCGGCCACTCTTCTGGAACTGACCGGCCTGGGCGCGTGGAGAATGTGGCAGCATCTGAACGCGGCCGAGCCCGGCCGCATCATCACCATCGAGTACGATCCGGCCCAGCTTCCCCCTGCGCCGCCAGTGAATGTGGACTGGGATGTCGCGAAGGAGTGGATTGCCCCGAAACCGAAGGTTCACGTCACGAACGGAATCCCCGTTCCTGTGCCGGATGCGGTCGCGGATCCGGACAAGACCGTTCCGACCCAGATCGAACTGGGTATGGAGGGTCTGCTCACGCCGCCGATTCCGGATGGTCCGAATGTCATACGCCGGATCGAACCGGAGCTGAACATCGAGCAGGCTCCGCCTCCGGTCGTTCCCTTTGAGAAGGAACCGGTCTGCATACACCGGGTGAATCCGGTTTACCCGGAAGTCGCCCGTCTCGCCGGGCAGGAGGGCACGGTTTATGTCAAATTGTGGATCGACAGGGCAGGCAAGGTGCGGCAGGTGGTTCTGCTCAAGAGTGACAATCCGATCTTCGACCAGGCTGTGATCGAAGCCGCGAAACAGTGGGTGTTCACGCCGGCCATGATGAACTCGGGACCTGTCTCGGTGTGGGTGGCAATGCCGTTTCGTTTCGCGCTCAGATAGCGTTCCCGCGGGCAGGATAAGCCCTGTCCGGTTGAACCGGGCAGGGCTGAATGCGGGAGCTTATTTCTAACGATACTCTGATTGACTGAGTCATCGCAGTAACTGGATTCTGCCGCTAAATCCTTTCCCTTGTATGGATTGACAGCGGGCGGATTTCCTCTTGTCGCTCGGTGTAAAATGCAACACGGCATATTTTAATATAAATCAAGACGATATAACAGTCGATGTTTAATGATCATGTGTTGTCAGTTGGATAATACAACACAGTTTACAGATCTGTAAGCAATTCGCAAAAACGCAAACTCTTGATAATTAATATCATACAACCTCTTTCCGGTGATGGCATACGATTTGAATCTAAAATTTTGAAATTAGGCCTCTTTATATATTGAAAGATATAATCACGGAAGGAGGTTCTTCTTGGCTGTCAAGGCCATGACTCTGGACAATCTGGATATCGCGGTTCTCGAACTCAAGGGCTCTTTTCTCGGCGGCAATGAAACCGAGGAACTCCGTGCCGCAGTCGGGGATCTGTTCGAGCAGGGCAACCGCAAACTGGTGCTCGACCTCGGCGGCGTCACCTATCTCAACAGCATGGGCATCGGCGCCCTGGTCAGCCTCTACACCATGTACGCCAAGGACAACGGCCGCATCAAGCTCTGCCACATGGGCAAGAGCATCCAGAACACGTTCGTCATCACCAAACTCGTCACCATTTTCGACATCGAGGAGACGCGGGAAGAGGCCATCCGGAATTTTCAGGCCGGACGGTAGATCCGGCAATTCCCGGACGGAACGGCTGAGTTTAATTTCACCCAATTAAAAGGAGCAGAGCAATGAGACAGGGTATGTTCATCGGAATCGTTCTGGTCGTCGCGTTGGTCGTCGCGCGGATTATCTTCGGATTCCTGCCCGAGTATATCCAGATGGGCGGCCCCATGGTGGTGGTGCTGATCGCGCTTTCCCTGATGCTGTTCACCTTCATCATCGAGCGCCTGTTCACCCTGAAGAAGGCCAACGGAAAGGGCTCTCTGGTTTCCTTTTTGAAGAAGGTCCATGAGGCCACCAAAAACGAGAAGATCGACGACGCCATCAAGGCCTGCGACGCCCAGCGCGGTTCGTGCGCCAACATCCTGCGCGCCGGCTTCGAGAAGTACCGCATCCTGAAAGCCTCGGGCGCCCACAAGAACCCCAAGGAAACCCAGTCTGAAATTCAGCACGCCATCGAAGAGGCCATGATGCTCGAAGTGCCGCTGCTCGAGAAGAACCTCGTCGCCATTTCGACCATCGCCTCCATCTCCGTGCTCGTCGGTCTGACCGGAACCGTGCTCGGCATGATCCGTTCTTTCACCGCCCTGTCGCATGCCGGCAAGACGGACGCCATGGCCCTGGCGCTCGGCATCTCCGAAGCCCTCATCAACACCGCCGGCGGTCTGATCTGCGCCATTTTCGGCATCGTTGCGTACAACTACTTCACCACCCGCATCGACAACTTCACCTACATGATCGACGAGGCGAGCTACTCCATCGTTCAGACCCTGGCCGAGAAGCAGGGCAAGTAATCACAACCAAAACGGAGAGCAACGATCATGCACAGGAAAAAGGGTCGAGTCAGCGTCCATATCGACATGACGCCCATGGTGGACGTGATCATGCTCCTCTTGACCTTCTTCATGATGACGACGCAGTTCCGTCCGCCCGAAGCGGCCGACCTCGAAATCCCGACGTCCAACTCCGAGTTCAAACTGCCGGAGGGTGACGTGATGACGGTGATGGTCGCCAAGGACGGGAAGATCTATCTCAAGACCGACGATCGGACCCGGATGCTGATGACCCGGGCGGCCGCTGATGAAGCCGAGAAAGCCGGCTTCAAGCAGCTCGAGGAAGGGCTTGAGATGCGGGACCAGAACAACCTGGCGGACATTCTGATCCGCGCCCGCGTGCAGAATCCGAAACTGCGTACCGTGGTCAAGGGCGACAAGAACACGCCGTACGGCAACTTCCAGGACGTGATGGACACCCTCCAGAAGGTGAAAATCACGCGTTTCGCCCTGGTCACCGAAATGGAAAGAGGGTAAAGGAGAGCAACCATGGCAGGCGTAGATTTAGGCGGCGGCGGCAAAGCCCGCGGCAAAGGCGCCAAAAAGGGCAAGACCAAGAAGCGGATCAATGTCCGCATCGACATGACGCCCATGGTGGACGTGATCATGCTGCTGTTGACGTTCTTCATGCTCACGACCGTGTTCTCGACACCGCAGACCATGGAGATCAACGTTCCGCCCGAGAACGACACCAAGGTGGAAGTGGCCGAAACGAAGCTGCTGACCCTGCGGGTCGTCCCGGACGGCACCATCTTCTACAACAAGGGCATCGAAAACCCCAAGATGCTGACGTTCAACGAGCTTCCGGGGTTCCTCACTCAGACGCTCGCGGCGGAGCCGGGCATCATCTGCCTGCTCAAGGTGCACCGCGACGGCAAGTACGAGATGATGGTCAATATCATGGATGAAATCAACATCGCCGGCATCACCCGGTTCAGCCTCGCGCCATTCAACGACGCGGATGAACGCGTGGTGCAGAAGGCCAAGGGCGCCTAAAGGAACAGGAGACCACCCATGTCGGGATATGTCATGCCGGGCCTTCCGAAGTACGGAGCCATCGAACTCAAGGAGGTCCAACAGAAGTATCTGACCCGCGCGCTGATCATCGCGGCGGTGTGCCACCTGCTGCTGGTCGGCCTGTACTGGGGTTCGACGATTCTGGGCAAGGAAGAACCGCCCACCACCATCGTCAAAATCGTCAAGTACAGCGACCTGGGGCCGCCCCCGTCGATCGCCTCCACCGAGGTGGCGCCGGCGGTGTCCATGGCCGGCCCCACGGCCAAGCCGAGCATCGGCATTCCGGTGCCCGTGCCGGACGCGGAAGTCAGCCCCGAAGCCTCGTTCGCGTCCCAGCAGGATCTGAGCCAGATGTCCAGCCCCGTCACGACCGATGTGGGCGGCAGCGCCGTGATCGAGCAGGACATCGAAGTGGACGAGCCGCCGCCGGCCTTCGTCCCCTTCGAGAAGGAGCCGGTCTGCATCAAGCGGGTCGAGCCGACGTACCCGGAAATCGCCCAGAAGGCGGGGCTCGAAGGCTCGGTGTACGCGAAGCTGTGGATCACCAAGGAAGGGAAGGTCAAGGAAGTCGTGATCATGAAAAGCGACTCCGAAATCTTCAATCAGGCGGTGATCGACGCGGCGGGCAAATGGCTCTTCACGCCGGCCATGATGAAGAACGGGCCGGTGGCCGTGTGGCTCGCGGTTCCCTTCAATTTTACGCTCAAATAATCTTCGGCATATGTTCGCGTCCCGCGTTCCGGCCCGAAATCCGGAACGCGGGACGAATGTTTCGGCGCGCCGGCCGAAGGTCCGGCCCAAAACAGGTCTCACCCAATCCGCGGGTCCGGCCGGATTCCGGGGGCGGTCGTCCAACCCCGCGGGCGCCGCGATCCGAAAGGATTCATCCCATGACCAACCTGAATTTGACGCGGATCATCGGTTACACCGCTGCGGCGATGATGGTGCTGCTGGGCGTCGCCGTGCTGGCCGGGTGGATCCGCATGCCGCAGGGCCCGGTGGTGCGTACCGTGTTCGGCGTGGTGCTGCTGCTCTACGCGGGGTACCGGCTGGCTGTCCTGCGGCTGAAGCCGCGGCGGCGGAGGAACGACAGGCCCGGCCCGTTCGTGATTCTTCTCCTGGCCGTCGGGCTGTCCTCCTGCCAGAAATCCAAGACTGTCGAGGATACGGTCGAGTCCGGCACTCTCGCCATCGCCGTGTCCGAATCGCACGCCCCCCTGATGCGGGCACAGGCCGAGATGTTCATGCGGCTGTACACGAAAGCCCACATCACCATCCTTCCCATGCAGACGCGACAGGCCGCCGTCACGCTGCTGAACGACAGCCTGCCCTGCGCGGTGCTCGACCGGCCCTTCAACGCGGAGGAGGATTCGGTCGCGGCGCAGTCCAAGTTCAGAATCGACTCGGTGGTCATCGCAAAGGACGCGATTGCGGTCGTCGTGAACCTGTTCAACGATCTCGAGCGCATTACGCCCGACGGCCTTCGGGCCATACTGGAGGGCCGCATCGCCGACTGGTCGCGCATACCCGGAGCCGGCCTGAGCGGCCGGATCCAGACCGTTTCGACGGGCATCAATTCCGGCGCCTATGAACTCCTCCGCAGACGGTTTTCCCTCATTCCGGAAGGGTTCGCGCCCGTGGTCAGGGCCGCGGATCAGAACGAAGTGATCCGGATCGTGGCGGACCGCCTGGGCGGCCTGGGCTTCGTCTCGCTCGCCTGTCTGAAGGACACCTCGGCCCTCAGGGTGGAGAAACAGAAAATCCGGGCGCTGGACATGATCGGCGCCGACTCTTCGGGCGCGCCGGTGGTCCAGAAGCTTCATCAGGCGAATGTCTTTATCGGAAAATATCCCCTCCACTATCCGGTCGTCATGTATGTCTGCGGCGCGAAATCCCGCCTGGCCCTCGGGTTCAGCGGATTTGTCGCCTCCACGCAGGGCCAGCAGCTTTTCCTGAACCGGGGGCTGGTCCCCGCCACGACGCCCGTCCGGCTGGTTCAACTCACAAGCGGTTCACCCGAATAGGAGACGGAGTCCATGAAACGATTCCTCTTGGCGCTTTCCATCGTCGTCCTCGCGGCGGCTCAACCCGCCTCCGGGCAGGACAAGATTCAGAAAGCGAAAGAATGCTTCCAGAAGGGAGATTACCAGGCGGTTATCGACGGCCTGCACAGCACCCCGGCCACCGACATCCACTACAAGGACGCCCTGCTCCTGCTGAGCCAGTCCTTTCTGGCGGTCGGCAGGGCGGATTCCGCGGAGGCCAGGGGCAAGGTTCTGCTCGGCATGAACGAGAAGAACATCGATGCCATCCTCGCCGTCGACCGGGCTCTCGTCGCGCAGAAGAAGCTCAAGGAAGCCTACACGGTGATCCGCAAGGGGCTGAAGTCCAAGAAAAACCACGCGGGCATGCTGATCCAGCTCGGCCACGTGCATTTCGCGGCCGATTCCGTGGAGCAGGCGATCGTGGCGTACGCGCAGGCCAAGGAATACGATCCGAAGGCGCTGGAGGCCCACATCGGCCTGGGAGAATCTTACCGCCGCCTGCAGGCCTGCGCGGTAGCCATTCTCCAGTACGAGGAGGCCGCCGCCCTTGATTCTTCCCGTTGCGATCTGAAGCTGACGCTGGCCCGGCTGTACCGCCAGGAACAGCGCTACAACGACGCGGCCCGATCGTACATCGCCGCCATCAACTGCAGCGAGGACAAGGTGACCCCCTCGCTCGAACTCGGCACGCTGTACATCCTCGCCAAGCAGTACGGCAACGCGGCCAACATCCTGGCCGCTTATGTCACGGTTCATCCCGAGGATCGGGAGACCTGGGCACAGTTCAATGAGGCCGTGGATCAGGCGAAGGCATGGCCGGTCGGGCTCGGCGTGGCGGACAGCATCCTCGCCCGGGACGCGGGCAACGTTCAGGCGCTCAAACTGGCGGCCAAATCCAGCAATCAGATGGGCAAAGCCGGCCGCTCCCCCGAAAAACACCTGAAGGCCATCGAACTGCTCGGCCGTCTCGCGAAGATTCAGCCTCTCGACGCCGAGGACACCAAGTACCTGGGCAAGGCCCATTACGAACTCAAGAACGACACGACCGCCATCCGGCACCTGAAGCGCTCATGGGAGATGGATACCACCCAGGCCGACGTTCCCATGGATCTCGGTTCGGCCTACATGCGGGTCAAGGATTGGAGCCGGGCTTCGGCGATGTTCGCGACCAAGATCCGGCAGGACTCCTCGGCCACGGCGGCCTACGTGAATTACGCGCTGTGCGAGGAGCAGATGAACAACTGGGACAACGCGCGCCGGGCGCTGGTCCGCGGGCTGAGGCAGGCCCCGAATTACGTCGGCGGGCATTATTATCTCGCGTACGCGCTTCAGCGGATGGATTCGGTGCAGGCCGCAAAACGGGAATACGAGACCGTCATCGCCCTGGCCGACACGCAAAAGACGCGGTACCGGAACGAACTCGGCGATTCATACCGCTATCTCGCATTCGTGGGGCTCTATGAGAAGAATTACCCGGCCGCGCTCATGGCCATCGAGAGCGCCATGCCGTTCCGGCCGAACGACTGGGAGCTGGCCCTGTGGCATGCCCAGACCCTGCATGCGATGAACCGGCGGGATGAGGCGCGGCGGGAGTACGAGCGCATCGTCCGCGCGGTGCCCAAGAAGAAGGAGGGCATCGACGCGCAGAGGGGCCTGGACCGGCTGGATCTGGGTTTCTGAGTCTCCGGAACGGCGAAGTTTCGCCGGATCCGCGGCATGGAACCCGGATCCGGTCAATCGGCACAGTCTGATCCCATGCAAGGAGGAGGAGAATTTATGAAACGCGTGTTGCTTCTCGTCTGCCTCGGTGCGGCCCTATGGACGGGATGCGCCAAAAAGGAATCAAAACCCCAGATCGCCGGATGGGCGGAAAACACCGGCCTCGTCCAGCTTCCCGGTTTCCGGTATCCGCAGGACTGGATCATGACATCGGAAGGCGGAAGCCGGTACATGGTCTATTCCTCCCAGGAAGTCATCGAGCGCTTCTACGACTATACGGTCAAAGGCAAGGACGGCGCGCGCCTGGTCGTCTGGTACGACCGCATGGACACACTTAAAACCCTTGAAAAGGCCGTGGACGAACTGAAAAACACGCTGTCCGCCTCCGGTTTCGTCATCAGTGAAGTGACGGCCGGCCCGATCCGCGGCGTGCCGGGAACGGCCGTGCACTACAGCGGATTCGTGGATGCCAAGAACAAGCTGGAGGCCGTCCAGGTGCAGGCCGTCAAGGACTCTTTTCTCGTCACGGTCAAGTACGAGGCGTTCAACAAGGCCTTTGCCGCCTTTCATCCGGTGCTCGACACGGCGCTGGCCTCCTTCCGTTTCCCCATCTCACAGAAGGACCTGAAGCCGGAGGATTTGCAGAAGCCTTCGGCCGTGTACAAGACGTACGAGGACGCGACCTGCAAAATGTCGCTGCCCGACAATTTCGGCGCGGCGACGGCGCAGCCGAAAGCCCCCATTGTGTATTCCCTCGACGTCAAGGGTGATCGCGCGGACTGCACGCTCCGTATCGACATCCTGCCGGCGCAGAACCAGACCCTCGAGAAGGTGGTGGAGCAGAACAGCAAGTTCTTCAAGGCCACATCGCAGGGCGAGGCCGCGGTCGCGGGGATGAAGTCGATCTACCTGAATTATTCGCCCCAGGCCGGCGTTCAGAGCCGGGCGTATTTTCTGGTGAAAGAAGATAAAATGGTCCGGATCATCTTCAATTACTATCAGAAGATGAAGGACGACTTTTTGCCGGCGTTCGAAAAAATGGTCGGATCCATCCAGTTGAAATAGCGCGTCCGTCCCGTGTCTCGATCGTGTCCATGATGATGATTGTCTACAGCGGAAACCGGGGCTGAAGCGCCCCGGTTTCCGCTTTCAGAACCCTGCCTCCGGACCGGCCGGCGAACCCGGCCCCGGGCGCCGACGCATGAGGAGGCATCCTTGACCCTGCACATCACCTGGGTGGACTGGCTGGTCATCGGCATTTATTTCGCTTTTGTGCTGGGTATCGGGTTCTACCTCAGGCGGTTCGCCAGGACGGGCGAGGATTTTTTCATCGCAGGCCGCCGGAACAGCGCCTGGGTGGCCGGGCTCGCGTTTCTCTCCGCCAATATGGGCGCCCTGGAACTGCTGGGCATGACCGGCAACACCTATGAATACGGCATGTTCGTGGCCCATTTTTACTGGATCGGCGCCATTCCCGCGATGCTGTTTCTCGCGATCTACATGATGCCCTTCTACTATTCCAGCAGAATTCACTCCGTACCCGGTTACCTCAAACTCCGCTTCGACGAAAAAACGCGCGTGCTGAACGCGGTCGCTTTCGCGGTGATGACCCTTCTCGTGTCGGGCATCAACCTGTACGCCATGGCCCTGGTCCTGCGCACCTTTCTCGGGTGGAACTGGGATGCGTGCATGTGGATTTCGGCGGGAACCGTGGCCGTCTATGTGACGCTCGGTGGCCTGCTTTCCGCCATATTCACGGAAATCATGCAGTTTTTCCTGATCTGGTTCGGGCTGTTCCTGGTGTCCGTGCTGGGGATCATAGAGATCGGCGGGTGGCAGGAGGTCTTCAACCGTCTCCCGGACTCCATGGGCGCGCTCTGGTCCACGTCCACGGATGCGGCGAACAACGGGATGCAGGTGACCTGGCTCGGCGTGGCTCTCGGCCTCGGCTTCGTGCTCTCGTTCGGGTACTGGACCACCGATTTCCTGGTCGTCCAGCGCGCATTCTCCTCCAAGGACCTGCGGTCGGCGCGCATGACGCCGGTCATCGCCGCCTTCTTCAAGATGGCCCTGCCGTTCATCGTGGTCATCGCCGGCCTCGTTGCGTGGGTGCTGGCGCGCGATCCGGGCACAGGGTTCTCGCTTCTTGTCGAGGATGGCAGCGTGCGCTACGATTCAGCGCTGCCCATGCTGATCCAGCGGTATTATCCGACCGGCCTCATGGGCCTGGGCGTGACCGCCCTGCTGGCGGGATTCATGGCCGGCCAGGCGGGCAACATCAGCGCCTTCAACACGGTCTGGACGTACGACATCTACCGCGCCGTGATCCGGAAGAAGGCCTCGGATGCACACATGGTTCGCATGGGCCGGGCGGCCACGATCGCCGGCATTCTGCTCAGCGTGGTCACCGCGTACTGGGCCAAGTCGTTCCCCAGCATCATGGATTACATGCAGGCTATTTTCTCGTGGGTGAACGCCCCGCTGTTCGCCACCATGCTGCTCGGCATGTTCTTCGCGCGGATCACGTCCGCCGGCGCGTTTTGGGGCCTGATCGCGGGCATGGTCTCGTCCTTCACGCTCTTTCTCGCGGTCAAGTTCGGGTGGTTTTCGGCAAGCGTGATCACGCTGTCGAAGAACGCCAGCCCGATGGCCGCCAATTTCTGGCGGGCCTGGTGGGCGTGGCTGATCTGTTTCGCGGTCACCATTCTGGTGAGCGCCTTCACCAAGCCCAGGCCGAAAGCCCAGCTGGCCGGACTCGTCAAGGGACTGACGACCGTTCCGCGGGACGGGAAGCTCCGCTTCTATCAGCGGCCGGGGATCATGGCCCTGGCCGCGCTCGGCGTGTTCTTGATCCTGAATCTCATTTTCTGGTAGAAGGGGCCCGCCGTGTCCGAACATCGCATGCTGTCCATCTGGTTTTTCGTCGGGCTGATGCTGACCGTATTCGGCGTCATCATCACGGCGACGGGTGTTTATTTTCTATTCCACCCCCAGCAGGCCACTGTGCTCGCGCATCTCAATCCCAGCCTCTGGTGGGGATTGATCATGTTCGTGTCGGGGAACCTCTTTCTGGTTCCATCCCTGCGGACGCGCAAGGGCAGAAAACACTAGCAGAACCGTCCGGGGCTTGCCGGAACGATCCGGGAACCGGGGAAACCACGGCCGGGACAGGCGGTCACCGGGCCGGCGGCGGCGTCCTCTTCCGATTCCGGCCGGACCGGCGAACCCCAACCTCTCACCTTACCTGAAAAGGAAGCCATCGATGAGCGAGAAAAGCCAGAAGCTGCCGTTTTTCGAGAAGCTGGGATACAGCGGCGGAGACGCGGCCGCGAATTTCGTCTTCCAGACGATGATCCTGTTCCAGGCGAACTTCTACACGGACGTGTTCGGCCTGACGGCGGGGCTCGCCGCCACGATCCTGCTGGTCGCCCGGCTCTGGGATGCCTGTTTCGACCCGATCATGGGCCTGCTCGCAGACCGCACCAACACCCGCTGGGGCCGGTTCCGCCCATGGGTTCTCTGGACCGCGATTCCGTGGGCCGTGGCCATGGTACTGGCCTACACGACGCCCGGATTCGGCGGCACCGCGAAAATCGTGTACGCGTTCGCCACCAACATCCTGCTGATGATGCTGTACTCGGCCAACAACATGCCGTACTCGGCGCTGGGCGGCGTCATGACCGGAGACGTCGTGGAGCGCACCAAGCTGAACTCCTTCCGTTTTGTGTCCGCGAACATCGCCCAGTTCATCGTGGGGGGATTCACGCTGACTCTGGTGGCCAAGTTCGCCGGTCCGTCGATGAACCGTCAGCACGGGTGGACCATGACCATGGCCCTCTGGGCCGGGGTCTGCCTCGTGCTGTTCCTCATCACCTTTTTCTCCACCAAGGAGCGCATCCAGCCGCCCCCGAAGCAGAAGACATCCCCGAAGCAGGACTTTGCCGATCTGGTCCGGAACAAACCCTGGGCCATCATGTTCTTCTTCACGCTCGTGCATTTCGCCATACTGGCGATGCGGGGCGGCGCGTGGTACAATTACTTCCACCATTACGCGGACAAGACCGCGATGTACGACTGGCTTCACAAGATCGGCCTGACAGCTCCGGCACTGGCTCCGGGGGAGGCCGCGCCGGGCGGCATACTCGAGACACTGGGTTACATCGTGCACGGGGACCGGCTGAACCTGGCGAATTCCAACGTCGCGGATGTGTTCAACAGCATTTTCAATATTGTGGGCACCGCCACCACCATCCTCATCATCATCCTGTTCGCCTCGACCCTGACCAAGCGGTTCGGCAAGAAGGCCGTCGCGACCGCAGGCTTCAGTCTCACGGCGCTGGCCTCGTGCGCGTTCTATCTTCTCAAGCCCACGGACGCGGGCGGCATGATCGCCATGAGCGCGATCACCTCGGTCTGCTACGCGCCCACGATTCCGCTGATCTGGGCCATTTTCGCGGACGCCGCGGACTTCGGAGAGTGGAAGACGGGCCGGCGCGCCACAGGCATCATCTTCGCGACGATCGGGTTCTCCCTGAAGGCGGGGTTGAGCCTCGGTTCTGCTTTCTTCCTCTGGCTGATGGCGGCCTGGTACGGGTACGACACGGCCGTCGCTCCCGCGGGGCAGGTGCTCCAGGGATTCCGGATGTTCTCCAGCGTGTACATCTCGATTCTGTTCGCGATATGCGCGATTCTGATGATCGTGTACCCGCTCACCAAGAAAAAGACGATCGAGATCGCGGACGAGCTGGCGGAGCGGAGAAGGAAGTACGCGACGGGGGGGTGACAGGATTTCATCGACGATTGACGATGGTCGATTGACGACGGAGCAACGAAAAGAGGGTTACCGGAGAAATTCAGTGTTTACTTTTTAAGCCGTCATTCGTCTGGTCTTGAAAAATGCCCGGGTATTACGCAGCCCGGGCATTTATATTTTTAACGGTGACCGGCGGATGAGTTGATCGGAAATCATCAATCGTCGATCATCAATCGCAAATGAGTTGGAATCTGCGGGTGGGAGTTCACCACAGATGATGCACCTTCGGCCGGATGAAACGGTCATAGACCTCCCGGCACGCCCGCATCTGCGCTTCGGTCAGGGGGGGCAGGTCCGCGGCGGAGGCGTTCTCCTCCGCCTGGGACGGCCTGCGGCCGCCGGGAATGGCGCACGACACTGCGTCGAACATGAGGATCCACCGCAGCGCGAAGCGGGCCAGGGACACGCCGGGCGGGACGATTTTCTTCAGCTCCTCGACCGCGGCCAGCCCGGTTTCGTAATCGATTCCGGAGAAGGTCTCGCCCCGGTCGAAGGCTTCGCCTTTCCGGTTGAAAGCGCGGTGGTCATCCGGCTCGAACCCGGTGGACGCGGTCATCTTTCCGGTGAGAAGGCCTGAAGCCAGCGGCACGCGGGCCAGAACGGCGACGCGGAGGCGTTTCGCCTCGGCGAAGAAGACTTCGGCGGGCTTGGTCCGGAAAAGGTTGAAGATGATCTGCACGGACATCACGTTCGGATGGGCCAGCGATCGGATGGCCTCGTCCACGGTTTCGACGCTCACGCCGTAGTGCCGGATTTTTCCGGCAGCCGCAAGATCGTCCAGAATGCCGAAGACCTCCGGTTTGTCGACCACGGCCGGCGGCGGGCAGTGGAGCTGCAGCAGGTCGAGGGAATCGGTCCCCAGATTTTTCAGGCTGCGTTCGGCGAACGCCGTGAGATTCGCCCGGTTGTAGCCTTCGGCCGTGTGCGGGTCGAGACGGCGGCCCGCCTTGGTGGCGATGAGAAAAGGCTCCCGGCGCTCGCGCCGCAGTCGGCCGAGGAGGCGCTCGCTGTGGCCGTCTCCGTACACATCGGCCGTGTCGAAGAAATTGACGCCGAGATCGAGCGACCGGTGCAGGGCCGACATGGATTCCGAATCGTCGGTCCGTCCCCAGGAGCCGCCGATCGCCCAGGCGCCGAATCCGACGCCCGATACGGACCAGCCGGTGCGGCCGAATACCCTCATTTCCATGTCCTCAACCCTTTCGCTGAAGAATGACCAGAGAGAGATCGTCGTTCGGCCGGGCCTCGCCGACGAAGCGGTCCACCGCGGCCAGCAGGGTTTTGCCCATGTCCGCGGCCGGGAGTCCCTTCAGCGACGGCATCAGGTCCATCAGGCGCTTCTCGTCGAAATGCGTGCCGTGTTCATTGCGCGCGTCCGTGATGCCGTCCGAATAGATCAGCAGGGAATCGCCCTTCCGGAGACGGACGGTCTGCTCCTGGTAGGCGGCCCTGGCTGTGATGCCCAGCGCGGGCGCGCCCTGCTTCATCACAGACGCGGCCCCGGAACGGAGCAGGATGGGCGGGTAATGCCCCGCGTTGATCAGCCGGACCTTGTCGGATTTGGTCCGCAGTTCCGCGTACACCAGCGTGGAGAACCGGGTGGGCAGGCCGTCGCGCAGGACGATGCGGTTCATCCGGGTCATGAGCCGGGCCAGGGAGTGGAAGTCGGCCGCGATGGCGTGCAGGGTGGCCTGCACCCTCGCCATGCACAGCGCCGCGCCCAGGCCCTTGCCCGCCACGTCGCCGAGCGCCACGCCGAGACGGTCCTCCGATAGCCGCAGATAATCCACGAGATCCCCGCTGACCTCGTTGGCGGAGCGCGTGTAGAGCCAGATGTCCCAGTTCCGGAACACGGGATTGTCGAGGGGCATGAGCGCGGCCTGGACCTTGCGCCCCACCAGCAGTTCGTCGTGGGCCAGCAGTTTGTCCTTCAGCTCCAGCGCCAGGACCACTGCCAGAATCAGAAAACCGATCCCCTTGAAGTCGCTGTGCCAGGTGAAGTGCCTGCCGTTGTACGCGACCTGTCCGGAGGAGAATGCGATGACCACGGCCAGCACCACCATCAGGCGGCGCACGGACGTGAGCTTGTAAAACATGCTCTTGATCAGCCACCAGGCCATGTGGAACCATCGCTTGACGCGTCCCATGGCCGACAGCCGTTCGCGCGTCTCACGGTCCAGGTAGAAATCGTAAATATCCTTCAGGTCGCGATGCAGGGTGTGCAGGAGATCGCTTTGACGCAGATCCGAAAGTATGGTTTTTCCGATCGGCTCACTCATATCCAGGTTCCTTTCGATCCCGTGGTATCCAGCCGGCCGTTATCCGAGGCTGCGGACAGGAACGCGGCGGCCAGGCCGATGGGCCGATGAAATATACGGATGATCCGATTTCATTGCAACTCTTAAAGCGCGGCTTTTGGAGCGCAAGCGGGTTCCCGCGTGATCCGGCGGATTCATCTCTTTTAAATGTCATACAAGGATACGAACCGGCCCGGAAAGGGTTGCCGCAGACGCGGACGCAGGCCGGCGAACGCAGGCGGATTTCCCTGTCGGAGAGAACGGGAGGAGCATGGGGCCGGTCATGATCGCCGGAGGAGACTTGAACCGCGGGACGCTGGAGGGCTCAGGTGATGCTTTATATTCCGGCCTCTTCCGTATCCGTAAAGTTCGGAACCGGTTACAGAAGGATCGCGGCTGGAACCATGCGATGCATCTTTGATATCCGACTCAGCAGACAGAAGCGGCCAGCGGAACCGCGAAAGCGCTCACTGTCAGAATCAGGTCAAACCTGATTTAGTGGGTGATTCGAACGGAACTCAGGCAGAGCAATAGGCAGAAATTGATTTAAGATTTTATAAAATAACGGCTTATTGGCAGAAATGGTATATTTGTCATCTGGTATAACATTTGCAAAGATTTAAAAATGTGAAATATCTCTTTGGAAAAGGCCGGAAATCGTTCACTTTCGGTAAAAAACATTGCATTCTGTAATATTTTTTACCGGATTTATGAAGGGGAGTGCTTGATGGGAACAGGTCTTAGGGGTAAGACGGCTTTCCCGGTGCTGTGTCTGTCGCTGATCTTTTTTCTTCTGGGAGAAGCGGCCGGACAGGACATACATGTCATCGAGAGCAACGGTTCCGTGGCTGTGATCAGCGGCGGACGTTACGCCGGCCTGCGCGTGGGCGATACCGTGCGCATCATGCGCCTGAGGAACAACTCCTGGAAGGAGATCAGCCGCGCCAAGATCACCGAGGTGCGCACCAACCTGGCGCGTATCGAGATCGTTGAAGGCGCGCCGCTCGTCAATTTCAAGCCCGGCGATTTCGTCATGAAGGTGCGGCTCACCGCGCAGAACCTGCCGCGCGTGAGCGACATGCCGATCGACAGGCCCGCGGCCTCCAGGTTCCCCGATTATTCCCCGTACCGCGGCCGCAACGTGTACCTCGGCCCCACGGCCGGAATCATGATCCCGGTCGGGAAACTGCAGAAATACCTGGATCCGAGCTTCGGATGCGGCGGCATGCTGGGCATTAAATTCAGGAGCAATTTCGACGTCAATACCCGTTTTTTTTACAGCTATGACAGCCCGGACTGGTATTTCTGGAACATACTCGTGCTCGGCCGCAGGTATCTGGACAAGAATTTCACCGTGGATCTGGGATATGGAATCGGCTATCCGATCATCTCCCAAAGACAGGAATACGCGCAAGTCGGGGGGCAGTTTATCGCGCAGAATCCCATGGTGGCGCTGGGCTATATCGCGGGCATGAGCGCCATATTCGAGATGACGGATTCCATGTGGTTCGAAATTGGGGTTCTCGGGCATTACTACCCGAATTTCACCGGAATCGAGGGCACTTTCGTCACCATACAGGGGCGGCTGATTCTGTAATCGGGCGGCGGTCATCAGATTCAGTTCTGCGCTCAGGCGCTCGGCCACGGCCAGGCGGCAATGAAAAAGCCGGAGGATTCATCCTCCGGCTTTTTTTTTCGAACCGATCGACGGGACACGTGAAGCGTCCGTGGCGCCTCTGATTATCCGCCTAGCCCTTCGAGACCCGCGGCCGCGATGAGAAGCTTCGGATGGTTCATGGTTTTCCTCCTGATGGCGTCCCGAATGAGGACAGCCGGGCGGCCCTGAATCGGCGGTCCGCCGCATTTTTCAGTTTCTTGCACGGGCAAGCGGAGCCGTCCGAGTTGCGCATCTCCCGCTCTCCATCGTCGCTGAGCAGAATCGCGCCATTCCCGCCCGGCCCGGGGAGAATCGCCTCGGGCGTGAAGGATTCCGTTGCCATCCATTCCAATCCGGTTGCGGCCGGAACCGGAGTGTCGCCGGGTCTGCCACTCCAGGCGAAGAGCCTGAAGTCCGGAGTACCGTCCGTCCGGCCCGCGACGATCCACACGGTTCTGGTTCCCTCGACTGATGTCATGTCGCGTATGGAAAGACCGCCGAGATCGAGCAGAACCGGTTTTCCGAAACGGCACGGGCTCCCTTCAAGAACCACGTCCTCCGGATTGAGCAAAGGGATGAGCAAAGCCCTGCCGCCCGGCGCGGGATTGCGGAAGCCGATATACAGGGATCGGGTTCCCGGTATGCGGCACAGACCCTCGATGTTCAGCCCGTTTTTCTTCGGCGCCAGGCTCTTCTTTCGCGGTACAGCAGGAGACGCGGATTCCTGCAGTCCAAGCCCGGAGAGGCCCGGGTCCGCGAGCAGGTCGAAGACCAGACGGCCATAGGCCGATCCCGCGGCTGCGGGCTTGTCCGGGCGGGAAGGATCCTTGCGTAGTGCGAAAAACCGGTGCCGGTTCAGCCGCCAATCTCCGTCTTTGTCCCTGCCGTGCGACGTGATCCAGAACACCAGATCGTCCAGCGTCGCTGCAGCCTCGATGTCCGCTTCGGAATTTTTCGTTTTTCCGTCCGGCTTGAGAAAGGCGTCCAGCGGAATGGAGTGGACCGGATCCGGCTCTCCGAGGCGAAAGACGCGGAGCGTATTGTCCTCGTCATTGGCCGCGATGAAATGCGAATCGCCTGCCCAGGCGGCCGCGGACGCGTCGCAGAGACCGCGGTAAGCCGTGATTTCCGGTTTTGTCACGGGCGCGGAATCGGCTGTCCGTCGCGCGGAAGCGGACAGTCCGGTTCCGACGATGAGGCAGGCGAATGCCGTGATTCCGATCGGCTTTCGGAGCAGTCCGGGTCTCATGGCAGGAACACCGCTTTCCTGGAGGCTTCGAAGCGGCCGGCCGTCATGCGGATGACGTAGATGCCCGCGGCCGCCCGGTTTCCGGCGTCGTCACGGCCGTCCCAGAGACGCCTGAAGAACCCTTCGCCGAAAGGCCCGTCCGCGAGAGTCCTCACCCGCCGGCCGTTTACGTCGAACACCCGCACCTGAACCCGTTGGGGGTCGGGGATGCCGAACTCGATCACCGTGGCCGCGTTGAAGGGATTGGGATAGCTCTGTCGGAGCACGCAGGTCCCTGGCGCTTCGATATACTCCAGATGGAGGGAGAAAGCCCCGCCGCACGCGGTTTCGCGGCCCGTGCCGTCCAAGGCGGTCACGGACCAGAAATAGGTTCCGGGCCGCCATGAGGCTTCCCAGTCCAGTCTCAGGACCGGGGAGTCGAGTCCGGGTACGACCCGCAAGAGGGGACTGGAGAAGGTGTCGGTCGTGTCCATCCTGAACGTGTAGGTGACCGCGTCGCCGTCCGGGTCGGATGCGGCTTCCCACGCGAAGGGGACAGAATCGGGCTTGATACCGAGGTGGGCGTCCTCCGGGGGCGACAACAGGACAAACGGCTCGGGCGGATCCGGTACCGGGGTCACGATGACGGACATGGTGTCCCTTCCTTCGAGTCCCGAGGGTTTTATCGCGGAGAGGAACAGGGACGCCTTCCCGT
Source organism: uncultured bacterium (assembly GCA_964577095.1). Classification (GTDB taxonomy): domain Bacteria; phylum Zhuqueibacterota; class QNDG01; order QNDG01; family DTFT01; genus JAFGAX01. The sequence goes on from CAZNXX010000023.1 coordinate 24,182, forward strand.
TCCAGTCGGGTTGACCGGTCCGAACGCGGATTCCGGCATCGACGGTGTCCATCGAAAGCCCGGCGCCCGGGGTGAACCGGAAGGTTACGTCTTCCAGCGAAACGTCCCCGGCCGACACCCAGCTTCGGACCAGGGATTCGGGAAGGATCAGCGACCCGTCCTCAGCGAAGGACGTGTCCGGAGCGGTCACGGCCGGCGGCGAGTCGAAGGCTGCGGTCACCGTCCTGGGGGAGGTCATCGTCAGAACGAGAGGGTTCTCCAGCGGATCCCGCACGTTCCCGCTCCAGGCGACGAAAGTGAAACCCGGGAAAGGCTCGGCGAGGAGGCTCACCGTCGACCCGGATTTCATCCACGGATCCGCAGGGACGCCTGACACGGCGCCCGCGTCCGGCGGATATACTGCAACGGTCAGGAGGTACTGCCGGTCGAATCGGCCGGTCCACACCGCATCCGCCGGTTCCACGATGAAGGAAACGGACGGCCCGTAGAGGCCGTTCCAGGCGAGGAAATCGAGCCGGGAGCCTTCCCCGACCGTGATGAAGGAATCCACGGACACGCTGTGAACGGATCCTTCGATCCAGTCGAATGTCACGGGCGTAGTAAAGGTCGCCCCGTCCACCACACACGGCAATCCGGCCGGATCCGTGGTCATGGTGTACCGGCTGACTCCGAGGAACCGGGCGATGACCTGCTTCGGTCCGTCCATCAGAAGGGACACGGGATTGTCGGCGCTGATCACGTCCCCATCCCATCCCGCGAACAGGAATCCGTCCGCCGGCGTTGCGGTCAGTGTCACGACGCTGTCCGGGTATGCCGCACCCTCCGGCCCAACGGTCACGGTCCCGGCGCCCTCCGGAACAACGGTGATCGTGAGGGGCAGAGTGCGCTTCTCCTGCGTCACCGCAGCGACAGGCGGATGCGTCCACGCAGACACCACAGCCTCGGCTTCGGGCCACGTTTTCGAGGATGGGAAATAGATCGCGGTATTCCGCACGTCGAGCGTGTCGTGCATGGGGTCCTGCCAGACCTGAATGCCGAAATCCCCGTACGACCGCCTGTCGCCCGTGTCGCTGTTCTCGAGGGAGGAATCGTCCTTGTAATAAATCGTGTGCGAGTTGCCCGGCGGGTTTCCCCTGAGGCTCCAGATGCCGACGACCGACGCGTTCCGGATCGCGCCGGAACCGGACGGGTCCGCTGTGACCAGATACCCGTTTTCCCCGGGCCAGGGAAGGGACATATCCGGAGTGTCCGCTTTTCCGTTGACCAGAATTCCGGCGGTATTGACCGCGTTGTAGAACCGCATGCCCGATGCGGAGGCGTTCCAGTCGCAGGACAGGCGCACGGCCAGGGGGTCGAATTCAGCCGCGTCCGGCACCGGAATCGGGCCGATGCGCAGCCAGGAGGCGGCCGGTTCGTAAACGGTCCTGAAACTGAGGCTGTCGCTGAACCCGACGTCGTTTCCCAGAAAACTGCCGCGCGCGGATATGGACATCACCAGAATCCGGTTCAGGCGCACTACCGCGTTCTGCACAACAGCCGCCCGTTTCTTTCCCACCTTCACGCGGATGGAAAAACCCGTGATCAGCTCGACGTCCTGGTCCATGGTTTCGCGCAGGATGATGTCCTTGTTGACCTGGGCGATGTGGATCTTGAGGCGGAGTTTCTGCTTGTCGAGAAAGTCGATGTTGTCGCCTCCGGCTCCGGGAAGAATTTTAAGGATTTCCTGAAAGCCGTGGCTGGAACCGTGAACGATCTGGTAGAGGTCCGTTTCCACGAGGTCCTGTGCCGCGTCGTATCTCACGTACCGGACGCTGGAAAGCGGGAGCGAGGAGGAGAGGAAGGCGTAGACGTCACCGCCCCAGTCCGGTCTGGCCGGATCCGTGACCGCGAGGCGGAACCTGGGATTGGCCCTGGCCGCGGCATCATCCGGCCAGTGATCCAGGGATGCTTCGTATCCCGCGTCCCGTGACAGGAACACGATTTCATCCGATGCGTCCAGAATTCCGTTCTTCGTCCCCTCGAGCGTACCGGAACCGTCTGTTTCGTCGATCTGAAAGGGAACCGGCTCCCATCCGCTGTCCCGATGCCTGTACAAGCGAATGTCCGAAACAGGATGGCCGAGGAGGCCGCCTGCTTCCGCACCGGTGACGACCACGGTTCTGTCCAGGCCGTCGACGACGGATGCGGACTGGGATTGCGCCGCGGCCTGCAGGCAGAGAAATACCGCGAACAGCGGCAGGGTTTTACGCAATAGGATTTTTTTCACGATTTCTCCCGGGGCGAAGCCCCCTGTTTTCCGGTATTAAATTACGGTTTTCGGGGGAGAAATGCAAAGAAAAGCGGAACGACCCCGGGGTTAACCCCGGGGTCGTTCCGAGCCGGAAGAAGGTTGGTAGCCGCAGGCTTCAGCCTGCGTTATGTAAATAGGCGCTCCAATCCGTTTCACGCACCCTGCCTTCAATGGTAATGAAAAAAAAAGTGCCAGGCACCTTTTATGTGCCTGGCACTTTCAGTCTTCACGGTATCGCAGGGGCGACGCGGCGCGTCGCCCCTACAAGAATGGAAAGGTTAGAGTTGAATGACCTGTTCTCTTCCATCATACCTTACCGTCCGGTCCGGTTCGGGCGTCACGTCCACACCGGTCCCGTGGTCCTTTCCGACGAGCACGACCTGCAAGGTCCGCTCCTTCAGCATGCCTGGGAAGGATCCTTCGCGCGGGCCCACGGTCAGCTTCCGAGCCGTATCGTCCCACTTAAAATCGATCGTGGCGCAAACGCCCTTCGTGTAATTCTGGTTGTCGTTCTCGTCCTCATATAATGTGAAGGAACCGTCCGCGCCCGGGTAGACCCGTATTTCCAGCGGATCCGCGGGCTTCTCGTCCGAATACTGCACGAACGGCCCCATCGGCACGATGGACCCGGCCCTGACGAACACAGGCATTTTTTCGACCGGCGCGTCCGTCTCGATTTCAACCCCGCCCGCGGCCGTTTCCCCGGTCCAGAAATCGGTCCACGCGGCACCGGCCGGAAGGTAAACGGACCGTGTCTTCTTCCTCTCCTCGGTCGCCGATTCCAGCTCGAACATCTTCGGCGTTTTCCAGAACAACTGCATGCGCGCCGCGCCCGTGGAACGGTTCTCCGTCTCGAGAACGAAATCGTACTTCCGGCCGGCTTTCATGTCCACGAGCGCGGTGTACTGCTCCGTGCTGGTGTACGCGACCGGCACCGCGCTGCCCTCGATGATGAGGCGCTTGGCGTCGAAACTCTTCAGATGGAACTGGTGCACGCCCTCTTCCCGGGGGACAATCTGACCGGTCCAGCGGATGGCGAAAGTCGAATCCGTCACGTAATCGGGACGGCCGGTGTACCAGAACACGTCCACGTTCCGGTCCGTCCGCTCGAGTCCGAGCGTCTTGTATTCCGGATCCTTGTAGTACTGCGCTTTCAGGCCCTTTTTGCCATCTGGCGTCCGGAACACGTCCGGGGGAACCGGCACGGTGGGCTCCGGCGGCCTGTGCAGCATGTATTCCGTTACCGGGCAGGCCATGAAAGCCGGTCCGAACATGAACTGGTCGTCGATCGCACGCGTCCGGATGTCGTCGGGAAAGTTCATGGCCAGGCCGCGCATCATCGTGTACCCATCCGACGTCACCTTCCAGGCCATGGAGTAGATGTAGGGCAGGAGCCGGTAGCGCAGGTGGTCGTACTTCACGAGGGTGTCCGAGAATTCTCCCATTTCCCATATCTCGCGCGGCGTCTCGGACCCGTGCGAGCGGAAAATGGGGCAGAACGCGCCGAACTGGAACATGCGGGTGTAGAGCTCCTGGTAGGCCGGGTCCTTGCCGCCCTTGTGGAACACGCCGCCGTACGCGCCGATGACGAACGCGCCGATGTCGA